>CALBTS010000919.1 GCA_937968035.1 uncultured Methanomethylovorans sp. | reverse complement strand
GGTCGCAAAATGCCCTAAACTCAAAGCTGTCCATATGCCTACATCTTATAAGAAAACACTTTCCAAGTCATCCCTTATGTTCCTGGAAATGCAGGGCATAAAAATCCTGGAAGGAGATGTGTGGGGGCACAGAGAAGTAATAGAAGAATATTCTGAGATCTCACAACATGTTTATGATAAGATCAGGGAATATAAGGAAAAAGGGATGTCTGATGAAGACCTATTAAAACAAATGAGGGCTGAAACAGGCTTAAGTTCCGATATTCTTTCTTTCCTTATCCGCAGAACTAAATGAGGGGAAGCCTCCTTTTTTTATTTAGGGGAAATGTCCTTGATCTGAGAGTTTTTTGACCTTCATTTTTTCCAGTTCATATGTTCATTTTTCTACAATATTGTAAAAGATCCATCATGTCTTGTTCCTGAGGGTGTTCTGCATGTGTGCAGGCTGGAAGAAGAATAAATTTCAAAGGTCCTTGCCAAAAATATAGGTATAATGGTATTGAATTCAAATAGCCTGGTAACATATTTATCAAAACATTTACTTTTAGGTTATAATATCTGAACTTTCAGCAAAATCAGGATACAATTTCAGGGACATTGATCTGGGGTGTTGTATGAGGAAGGAATATAAATGATACCTGCTGAGCTTCTTGTGGTTTTTTTTGGGCTGCTTGCAGCTGCATCATGGGGTGCAGGTGATTTCAGCGGAGGTTTTGCCTCAAAAAAGGCAAATGTCTTTAGCGTTGTGCTGATAGTCCAGACAGTTGGAGTTTTCCTCCTTGCAGCTTCTGCTTATTTGATGGGAGAAGAGATGCCAGGCATCAGTGGAATTATATGGGGTGCAGTTGCTGGCATTTTTATAGGCATAGCACTTCTGGCACTTTATCACGGCCTGTCACAGGGAAAAATGGGTTTTATCGCTCCTATTTCAGCAGTTGTAGCTGCATCTGTGCCTGTCCTGTATGGTGCATTCTATGAAGGGCTACCTGATACACATCAGATGGCTGGATTTGTGTTTGCATTAGCAGCAGTTTGGTTAATTGCAGGCGAGAATAAAGAGATGGGGAAAATACAGTTAAATGATCTTAAGTTTCCTTTAATTGCAGGGATGGGCTTTGGTATTTTTTTCATATCCATCGATCATGTCAGTGAAACAGCAGTGTACTGGCCATTAGCCGTTGCCAGAGCTGCAGCAGTTTTGATGGTCCTGGGATTCATCGTTGTCAAAGGTTCTATATCTGTCCCTTCAAGAGGCATATTGCCCATAATAATACTAGCCGGTATTTTTGACACCGGAGGCAATACCTTCTTTGCACTGGCTTCGCAGGCGGGCAGGCTGGATATAGCATCGATCACTTCATCCCTTTATCCTGCAGGCACTGTATTGCTTGCGTGGCTCATACTGAAAGAAAAGATGGCTATAAGGCAGTGGACAGGTGTGCTTCTTGCCCTCATTGCGATCATATTGATCTCTTCATGAAGGGTCAGATGAAGTAACGGCTTACAATGCCCCTGTGTGAACATTTTTTCCTTAAATGCAACATGTATATTTTTTATATATTGTTCCATTCAGTTCCAAAAACTCAAATAGCATGTTAACGATTGTTATTAATATGAGTCCGATCCATGAAGATCTTGTAGAGTCGCTTAATCCTAAGCAGCAGTCTTATGTGAATTTGCAGCTTCCAGATCCGTATAATGGAGAATACCTTCTGGGGGTGTTCCATCTGATCCCGGACGGGAAATTGAACATACTTCAGGCAGCTGCGGAAACTGCAGCTGAATCGTCTACAGGGACTAATTTCAAGGTCAACACAGAAACCCCATTTTCCAGGACCATGAACGCGCTGGTCTATAAGCTGGACCTGGAAAGGGATCTGGTATGGATAGCCTATCCCTGGAGGCTTTTTGACAGAGGGGGCAATGTCCAGAACATCCTTACATACATAGTCGGCAATATTCTGGGCATTAAAGAGATCAAAGCTCTGAAGTTACTGGATGTATGGTTCCCTCCATCGATGCTCGAACAGTATGATGGTCCAAGCTATACCCTTGATGACATGCGAAAATACCTGGGAGTACATGACAGGCCAATACTCGGTACTATCGTAAAGCCAAAGATGGGGCTCACTTCTGCAGAGTATGCGGAAGTATGTTATGACTTCTGGGTGGGGGGAGGCGATTTTGTCAAGAACGACGAACCACAGGCAAACCAGGATTTCTGTCCCTACGAAAAAATGGTAAAACACGTTAAAGAGGCTATGGACAAGGCAGTCAAGGAGACCGGCAGAAAAAAGGTCCATTCTTTCAATGTTTCAGCTGCCGATTTTGACACTATGATCGAACGGTGTGAAATGATAGTGAACGCAGGTTTTGAGCCTGGAAGCTATGCATTCCTTATTGACGGGATAACTGCTGGCTGGATGGCTGTGCAGACCCTCAGAAGACGATATCCTGATGTGTTCATTCATTTCCACAGGGCGGCCCACGGAGCTTTTACAAGGCCTGAGAACCCAATAGGTTTCTCGGTTCTGGTATTATCCAAGTTTGCACGGCTTGCCGGTGCTTCAGGTATACACACAGGTACCGCAGGTGTTGGAAAAATGAAAGGCACTCCTGAAGAGGATGTCGTTGCTGCCCATGGTATCCTGTATATGAGGTCACAAGGTCATTTCTTTGAGCAAACATGGACCAAGATACCTGAAAACGATAAGGATGCGGTATATCTTGTGGAAGAGGATTCTGCCCATCATGTCATTCTTGAGGACGATAGCTGGAGAGGTATGAAAAAATGCTGCCCTATCGTTTCCGGCGGACTTAATCCTATCAGGTTGAAGCCTTTCATCGATGTAATGGGGAACGTGGATTTCATTACAACCATGGGCTCTGGGGTTCATGCCCATCCGGGAGGAACTAAGGAAGGAGCAAAAGCATTGGTTCAGGCATGTGATGCCTATCTCAATAAAATGGATATTGCCGAGTATGCCCGGGACCACAGGGAACTGGCGCAGGCGATCGAATACTTCACAAAGGCACAGAAAGATGCCATGTGATGTAATTGAAAGATTATGCGTTTTGGCGAACAAAATTTAATGTTCGCCAAGTTCAAACCCAATAAAGTTAACTAAGATGCCATTCATTCAGCATTCTATTCTTCAGCTACGAGCTACATTATAGTAATTGAGATCTGAATAGTGTTTGGTATCATGGAACATTATAGTAAAGAGCTCTTCCTAAGTGCTATCAAGATCACTTTTCCTGTACTCCTTGGTTATATCCCGCTAGGGATCGCTTTTGGTTTCTTGCTTACAGGAGCAGGATACCACTGGAGCTATTCTTTTTTAATGAGTGTTTTTATATATGCCGGATCAGTACAGTTCATATCTGTAGCATTGCTGGCGGCAGGGGCAGGGCTTATGGAGTTCCTGATCCTCACACTTCTTATTAATCTCAGGCATTCATTTTACGGTATTTCAATGCTTGAGAAGTTCTCTGATGTGGGCAGATTTAAAACATATCTCATTTTTGCACTTACTGATGAAACATATGCCCTGCTTACGACTACAAAGGTTCCCGACAGAGCCTCAAAAATCGATTTTTATTTTTATATAGCTATCCTGAACCACTTTTATTGGATCACAGGATCTGTCATTGGAGCTATACTGGGGTCAGTGCTTGACATTGATATGGAAGGTATGGCTTTTGTGCTAACTGCATTATTCGTGGTGTTGACCATTGAGCAGTACTACCATTCGAAGGCATTTTTTCCCTTTATAGCCGCTGTAGGTGCAGGTGTGGTCTCCATTGTGCTATTTAGTCCTCAAAACATGCTTATAGTTTCAATTATAATTGGAACGCTCATTCTGCTGGCACATGAGAAAATTATGCAGGCTAAACGCACCTCTGCACCAATGGCCGATGCTGATCAGGAGGGTGGTCTCTGACCTATGGAATGTTTCATATGCTTGCTGTGATAACAGTTGTAGCTGTTGCTACATTCTTCACAAGGGCATTGCCTTTTGTTCTTTTCAAGTCAGCAGAGCCTCCTGAATTATTGTCTGTTATTGAAAAGAAACTTCCACCTATGATCCTTTTACTGCTTGTTCTTTATTGTCTGAAGGATACACAATGGTTTCAGTTCCCCTATGGAGTTCCGGAACTTTTTACAATAATAGTGATCATAGTCCTGCATGTATGGAAAAGAAATGCAATGCTCAGCATTTTCGCAGGTACCTGCTTGTATATGTTATTAGTTCAGTATGATGTGTTTTCGAATATCTTTTTATGATATAGGGTAGGGATATCATGAACAGAGAAGAGTTTTGGTAAAATTGGCGTTAAAATATTTTAATCAACTTTATTATTTTAACCAGATAATTTATTTATATCACGCGTGTCTTATCCTAGTAAGATGCATTAGCAATTGGACTATGTAACAGTGCATAATCTGTTCGTTTCAAAAAGAACAAAAATCTTATCTAACATAACGCAATAAGGTTATAATTACTAGAATTTCCTGACAGGTATTCAGATGGCATTAAACAAGTTATTCCTTTCAGCTTGCGCATTAGTGATGTTGGTTTTGCTTTTTACTCCGTGCGCTAATGGTATGGGTTATGAGGCAAGGTCGTTCAATGATCAGGGTCTTGAAATGAGTCGTAACGGTTCCTATACGGAAGCCCTTAAGTTATTTGACCAGGCCCTGGAACTCGATCCTCAATCAATAGAGATCCTTGAGAATAAGGCTGAAACACAATACCTCATGGGAAATCCTCAGGCTGCCCTAGATTCCTATGAAGCCATTTTGGATAGGAAATCAAATTCCAGTGAGATCCTTTACAAAAAAGGTATTATGCTGGAGGCTTTAGGCAGATATAATGAGTCCCTAATTATTTATGAAACTTCTCTTGAAGAGTTCGATGTGCAGTATTCACAATCTTCAGGTCAATCTGAAACTTTTTCTTCAAATGACTCTGCTTTAAATGATAATAATGTTACAACTTTTGATGTTGAATATATTAAACTGGTCTATCACAAAGGCAAATCCCTTGATGGTCTTGGAAGGCATGACGAGGCCATGGTTTGTTATGACCAGATACTTAACATTTTCTCAAAATATGCAAATTCCATGTATGATACGGGTTATTCCTATTTACAGGTAGGAAGGTACAACGACTCCATTACATCTTTTGACACAGCTCTGACAATGGTTCCAGATGACCCTGAAATCTGGTTTGCAAGGGCAGCTGCTTATGAAGCTATTGGTGAACACGAAAAGGCCATGGCAGATTATGACAATGTTCTGAAGCTTGAGCCTCTCAATGCTGAAGCATTGTCTGGAAAAGCAAGATCAGCAGTTACTCTTGGAGATCACGCTTCAGCTATAGAAGCATATAATATTCTTCTTTCCCAGGATCCTTACAATATAGATGCCTGGTATCTGCAGGCACAGAGTTATGATAATCTGGGACAATACGCTGATGCCATTAACTGTTATGATCAGGTGCTTGCGCTTGACCCTCAAAATGCAACTGCATGGAATAAGAAAGGAAGGAATTTAGATTCTCTGGGGAGATATTCTGAAGCAATAGAATGTTATGATCGTGCACTGCAGTTAAATCCCGATGGTCTGAGCGGTTTGTATGTAGCAGATATATCCTCTTACCTCTTTATAGATGAAGTCAATTCAATGGAATGTTATACTGAATCCCCTCAATTCAAAACCGATTCGGCGCATATATGGTACAATAAAGGTACGGCTTTTTATAAACTTGGTAACTATGAGGATGCGATATCATCCTATGACAGGGTAACAGAACTCGAACCCAGCTTTGCAATAGTATGGTACAATCGTGCAAGAGCTTTTGATATGCTCCAAAAGTATGAAGAAGCAGTTGCTAGCTATAGCAAAGCCCTCAATGAAGAGTCTTGTGCAAGAGTATGGTTTGAGAGAGGCATGGACCTTGACAAGCTCGGGCGGCCAGTAGATGCCATAAAAAGTTATGATAAAGCCATAAAAGAGGATCCTGGGTTTTCTGCTGCTCTATATGCAAAAGCTTCTAACCTTGAAACCATGGGAAGATACACAGAGGCACTCAACACTTATAACAAATTGTTGGAAATGCATCCGGAATCTGCAGATATATGGTATCGTAAAGGTACAGTTCTCGACAAACTTGGAAAATACGAAGAAGCCATTTCTGCGTATGAGCAGACACTTGCATTAAGTCCGGGCTATACGGAAGCTAATTTCCGTATAAATATAGATAATAATCTTATAAAAGCGGACAATGCAGCTGAAAACATGGACAGAAAGGGAACTGATAAAGCTACGATGTTCCAGATCTTCAAAGGTCTAGTTCTCTCTCCCCTGGGTAATAATGAAGCATCCGGCATTGTGGTAAGATCGATCAACAATGACGATGAACCCCAAATGGAATCGTTTACTGTGAATTCTGTTGATGTATGGGACGCTAAGGGTATTTCCTATCAGAACATTGGTAATTACGATGAGGCTATCGCTTGCTTTGACAAAGCCCTTATGCTTGATCCGATGGCTGTCAAAGTCCTGTGCGATAAAGGCTCAGCCTTGATGGAAGTCGGGATGGACCTGTGGGCTATTGAATGCTACGAGAATGCCGTGACGTTCGATCCTTCCTACTCCCCTGGATGGTATTCTCTGGGAGTTGTTTCTTTCAGTACCGGTGATACGGATAGAGCATTGATGTGCTTTGACAATGTGCTTGCTCTTGAGCCTCAGAACACTCCTGCCATGCTGCAGAAAGGGCGTGTGCTTTCCAGTACAGGCTCTTATGAACAAGCGCTCCAATACGCAAACGCTGTTCTATCCATAGATCCAAAGAACTCTCAGGCTTTATGTGATCGCGGTGATGTCTACTATGCACTTGAAAAATATCCGGATGCAGCATCTTCTTATGATAAGGCACTTGAGACAGATCCTGGTAATGTCAGTATCCTTTATAAGCAGAGTGCAGCGTACGAGAAGCTTGGACAATTTGACAGGGCTATAGGTAGTTATGATCAGATTCTTGCAAAGCAGCCCCAGAACACGGATGCTATCTATCATAAGGGTTTGGCACTTGACAGGATGGGCAGATACGATGATGCTATCGCTTGCTATGATCAGTTGCTCCAGTTGGATCCCTCGGACACCCTGATAATGGGAACAAAAGCCTTCTCCTTCTACCTGCAAGGAAACTATCAGCAAGCTCTGGCAGAATATGATAAGGTGCTGGCAATTGATCCCACATCCGTGTCTGCAATGTACCATAAGGGTACTATTTCATATCTTGTCAGCAGCTATAAGGGTTCAATTTCTTATTATAACAAAACCCTTGAACTGGATCCCATGTGTGTCACTGCCTGGTACAACAAGGGTTTCATATTCAATGTAATGGGTCAGGTCGAAACAGCTATATCCTGCTATGATAACGCTCTTGCTATTGATCCTGCCTGCACATCAGCACTTTACAACAAGCGATTCGCTCTGTATAGGATAGGTAAATCTGAGGAGGCCGAGATATGCAAGCAGACACTGGAATCCATTGATCCAGGCTTTGAAGCAGCATTAAAGGACCGTGGAACACAGTTCTTCCTTCCCACAATGTACAGTGAATATCTGGATTACCAGCTTCCTTCAAGGTGGTATCCGGAAGATAATACCACTTCTCAACAACAGAACGGAAGCGTTGGATATGAGCTTCAACCAGTTCAGAGTCCCTCCTTCAGTCCGGGAAATTGATGGCAGAAGACTTATAGGTCTGCCATTGTCTTTTTTTCAGACCTCTATTAATTGCAGAGTGATTGCCACTCAAAGCATATTTATTGATTCAGACTTACTATACGTCAGAGAGACCGTGAAAACAACTTCAGGAGAATCTATAGATGGCCATTCACCCAATTGAATATCGTTACGGTACAGAAGAGATGAAATTTGTCTGGAGCGAAGACAACCGCCTTCATAAACTGATGATGGTAGAAGCCGCACTTGCTAAAGCTGAAGCAGATATAGGTCTGATCCCTAAGAAAGCTGCCGATATCATATCTGCCAGTACAGGTCTTGTAGAGCTGGATCGTGTGAAGGAGATAGAGGATGAGATCCACCATGATATGATGGCCGTGGTGATCGGTATATCAGAAAAATGTCAGGGAGATGCCGGTAAATGGGTACATTTCGGTGCCACTTCCAATGACATCCTTGATACTGCCACGGGTCTTCAGTTAAAGGAAGCTGTACAGATTCTGGAAGACAAAATGCACAGGCTGTTGGATGTGTTGCTCATGCAGGCTGATGCTCACAAGCATACAGTATGTGCGGCAAGGACACACGGACAGATAGGTGTGCCTACAACATATGGCCTGAGATTTGCAATCTGGGCTTCTGAAGTTGCACGTCATATCGAACGTCTGGAACAGCTTAAACCTCGGCTGCTGGTAGGGCAGATGACCGGTGCCGTAGGTACTCAGGCAGCTTTTGGCAAGGATGGAATAGAGATACAGAAACGTGTGATGCAATATCTTGAGATAGGTTCTGTGGACGTGTCCAACCAGATCATACAGCGTGACAGGCATGCTGAATTTGTCATGTGGATGGCCAACACTGTAACAACTCTTGATAAAATAGGCGTAGAGATACGTTCCCTCCAAAGAACGGAGATCGCTGAAGTAGAGGAGAGCTTCAGGAAAAAACAGGTAGGATCCTCCACAATGCCTCACAAGCGCAATCCCATCAAATCCGAACAGATATGTGGTCTTGCAAGGATCGTACGTGCCATGGTGGAACCTGAACTTTTGAACAATACCCTATGGGATGAACGTGATCTCACCAATTCCTCATGTGAAAGGATCGTATTCCCGGAAGCATGTGTGCTCACAGACCATATTATCAAACTGGGTATAGGTGTTATAGAGAACCTCAGGTTCTATCCGGAGAACATCCGCCGTAACCTCAACCTGCTCAGGGGTCTGAACATGGGCGAGGCTGTGATGATAGAACTTGCAAAACGCGGTGTCGGTCGTCAGGAAGCCCATGAGATCGTACGTTCCAGTGCCATGGAAGCCCATGAAACAGGAAAGCACTTCAAGGAAGTCTTGCTGTCAAAAACTGATGTTGCGAATTACCTTACTGAAGAGGATATTAACAGCCTAGTAGATCCGGATAGATATATAGGAACAGCAGTTGAACAGGTTGAAGCTGTTGTTGAGAAGCTGAAGAGAAGATAATCTCTTCTCTATAGTAATAATTTTTTTAGTTTATATCTAAATGATCATATTTGGTAGTGAACTCACTGCCGTTATATTTTTCCTAACTTCTTAAAATTTAAGTTGTGATGTAGTGAAGAGTGAAACATAAATAAGGGTGGAGTTCATAAAAATGGTTACTGCTTACGGTGAATGCCTATGAATCAAAATATATCCGATCCAGCAAAAGTGGGAACGTACATCCAGCAGTTGCGTGAATTGTTGCCCACACTACAAAAAAAATATCCTATCAAATACTTAGGGGTTTTTGGATCCTATGTTCGTGGTGAGCAAAGTACGGGAAGTGATCTGGATATTCTTGTGGAGTTCAGTGAACCCATAGGTCTGCTGGGTTATGCAAGACTTGAAATTGAGTTATCTGAATATCTCGGTGTGAAAATCGATCTTGTGTCGAAAAATGCTCTGAAACCCAGGATAGGTAAACATATTCTTGCAGAGGTGGTACAGATATGAGCTCGAGGGAAGCTGGAGATTACATCGACGATATTCTCTGTGCTATGCTGGATGTTCAGGAATTCACAGCCGGGTACTCATATGATGATTTCATCAAAGATAGAAAAACCCAGTATGCTGTCATAAGAGCTATAGAGATCATAGGTGAAGCATCCAAAAACGTACCATCGTCTTTCAAGGAAGCACACCGGGGAATACCATGGAGGGAAATGGCGACCATGAGGGACAGGTTGATCCACAGCTATTTCGGTGTAGACTTGATAATTGTCTGGGATACCGTATGTGAGGACCTCCCTCCTTTGGTCCCGAAAATAAAAGCCTTGCTTGGTGAGATTGATTAATATCTAAATCCGAAGGCACTTTCTGCATCATTGGACTAATTTCTTTTTGTTCAGAATGCGTCTGAGGAATTCAGCGGTATAGGATATTTCATTTTGTGCGACTTTCTCGGGTGTTCCCTGGACTATGACTTGTCCACCTTTTTCCCCGCCTTCGGGTCCAAGGTCGATGATCCAGTCAGAGGTCTTAATGACATCCAGGTTATGTTCGATGACTATAACTGTGTTCCCGCTATCAACCAGTTGCTGCAGTACTTCCAGTAGCTTCTTCACGTCATGGAAATGCAGTCCGGTTGTGGGTTCATCCAGAATATACACTGTTTTGCCAGTGGAACGTTTACTAAGTTCCGTGGCAAGCTTGACACGCTGCGCTTCGCCACCGGATAATGTAGTTGAGGATTGTCCGACTTTTATGTAACCCAGACCCACGTCATACAGGGTCTGAAGCTTGCGCTGGATGGCCGGTACATTCTCAAAGAATTCTAAAGCCTCTTCCACCGTCATATCCAGCACATCCGCTATGTTGCGGTCCTTATAAGTGACTTCGAGGGTTTCACGGTTGTACCGCTTGCCATGGCACACTTCGCAAGGCACGTATACGTCAGGCAGGAAATTCATCTCTATGGTGATGGTACCATCCCCGGAACACGCTTCACATCTGCCTCCCCGTATGTTGAAGCTGAACCTTCCGGCCTGATATCCCCTTGCTTTTGCAAGTTTTGTCTGGGAGAACAATTCCCTTATGGGTGTGAACAGGTTGGTGTAAGTAGCAGGATTGGACCGCGGGGTTCTGCCAATAGGTGACTGGTCGATCGTGATCACTTTATCTACCTGTTCCAGTCCGCTGATCGATCCATATTTGCCTGGTCTTTCCCTAGCCCGGTTGAGTTCCTTTGCCAGCACTTTGTTAAGGGTTTCATTGATAAGCGTGCTTTTTCCGGAACCCGACACGCCCGTAACACATACCATTATTCCAAGAGGGAATTCCACATCCAGGTCTTTGAGATTGTTCTCGCGGGCACCGTAAAGAGTGAGCTTGCCGGTGGGTTTTCGCCGTTTTTTCGGAACCTCTATGCTAAGTTCACCGCTCATGTATTTTCCTGTGAGCGAGTCCTTGTTCTCTATGATCTGCTGTGGGGTGCCTTCTGCAACTATATCGCCTCCGTGGATACCGGCCCCGGGCCCCATGTCCACAACATGGTCAGCGCTTTCTATAGTTTCCTCGTCATGCTCCACCACCAGGACAGTGTTCCCTATGTCGCGCAGGTGTTTCAGTGTATTGATAAGCCTCAGATTATCTCTCTGGTGCAGCCCTATGCTGGGCTCGTCCAGAATATATAGCACTCCCATGAGGCTGGAACCTATCTGTGTGGCTAGGCGAATACGCTGTGCCTCTCCTCCAGATAGTGTGGCTGCCGGCCTGCTCAGTGTGAGATAGTCTAGGCCCACATCCATAAGGAACCCCAGTCTTGCCTTAATCTCCTTCAATATCAGGCGGGCAATTGTGTATTCCCTGTCATTGAGCTTTGTTTCCACATTCTGGAAGAAGTACAGAGTTTCCTCAACGGACATGTCTGTTATATCGATAATATTCTTTCCGTCAATAGTGACCGCAAGGCTTGTAGGCTTCAGTCGTTTTCCATTGCACACCAGGCATGGTTTGGTACTGATGTACCGTGTCATCTTTTCTTTCGTGTTCTCTGATTCTGTGTTCTCGTAGGTTTTTGATATATTGGCAATAACTCCTTTGAATCTGCCAGTGTGCTGCCATATGCCTCCGGTGCGGCCCACATGTATGTAGGGTATATGCTCATGAGTGCCATACATTATCACATGTTTTACCTTTTCAGGCAGTTTCTCGTATGGCGTGTCCATGGAAAATCCCATGTGCTTTGCCAGGGATTCCAATGACTGCATGTAATAACCATCAGCTGTGCTCCAGGGCTCCACTGCGCCTTCCCGCAGGCTCAGGGTTTTGTCCGGTACGATCAGATCCGGGTCGAACTCCATTGAAGTACCCAGCCCGTGACATTCCGGGCAGGCTCCCTGGGGGCTGTTAAATGAGAATGCTGAAGGTTCCAGATCCTCAAAACCTGTGCCGCATTCCGGGCAGGCCATTTTCTCGCTGAAGGTAAGTTCTTCGCCTTCGAGTATTTGTATTGTCATGGTACCTCCACTCTTTGCGAGAGAAGTTTCCACGTCTTCAGCAAGTCTTTCCCGGATGCCTTCCTTTATGACAAGCCTGTCAACAACGATATCGATGTTATGTTTGTTATATCTGCCAAGCTCAATGTCCTTTGCTTCTTCAAGCGAGTAGATCTCCCCGTCAATACGCACCCTTGAAAAACCATCTGCCAACAGGTCAGCAAGCAGCTTCTTGTATTCTCCTTTTCTCTCTCTTACCAGGGGAGCCAGAATATGGACCTTTGAGCCTTCTTTGATGTTCATTATGCTGTCTACGATCTGGTCCACGCTCTGGGGTTCAATGATCCTTCCGCAATCAGGGCAGTGGCGAATGCCTATTCGGGCGTACAAAAGCCTCAGGTAATCATATATCTCGGTAACAGTACCCACAGTGGATCTGGGGTTCTTGCTTGTGGTCTTCTGTTCGATGGAGATGGCCGGGGATAACCCCTCTATATATTCTACGTCGGGTTTCTCCATAAGTCCAAGGAACTGCCGGGCGTAGGCTGACAATGATTCAACATACCTGCGCTGTCCCTCGGCATAGATGGTGTCAAAAGCAAGGGAAGATTTACCGGAACCACTGAGTCCCGTAATAACAATGAGCTTATCTCTGGGCAGTGTCAGGTCTATGTTCTTCAGGTTGTGCTCCTTAGCTCCTCTGATTATTATATTGTTCAAAGACATGGTCTGATACGTCTCTTTATGATTAGGTTCAACGTAAAAAAGCCGTCTGGGACAAAGGTATTTTGTCCGTGTGCCCCATCTTATAGCATATCATCACATTCGATTATATTTAAATAATTCGGCGATTCTATGGCAGCAAAAGGAGATCATCTAATTAGAACAGAAATCTAAGGAGCTAATGTGATAGCCTCCTTAAGTATCGCCTTATTCCGTAGCAGATACTATAACAGATAAGTTCTATTTCTCCGCCAGTTCTTTGAGCTTTTGCAGTGCTTTAGGCCACATTTCCTGGAACATCTCCTTGTATTCGTCCTCTATATCTATATCCACCAACACCTCGGTTGTGCCGTCTATTTCTTTAAATGTGTAATTTTCAAGTGCTCCGGCCCATTCTTTCGCCGCTTTGCTTGAAGTGTCTTCTTTCCCATCCTGCACAATGCCAATGTGCTCAATAGAGAGGTACTGATATGGTTTGTTTTCTTTTATTCGGCTCACCATGCCTGACATCTCATCAGAAGCCCTGAAAAGCATTTTGCTTCCTTGACTCCAGTCACCGACATAATTTGAACCGGGAGCAAATACTTCCGCCCATAGCCGATAGGTATCTATATCGAGCATAGTGTTCCAAACATGCTCTTTTTGCTTATTGATAACGATTGAAAAATGTAGTTTGTGCATATATTTCCAGTCCCCTGCAATTAGTTATGCTCTGTGTTGGAATTGTTACTGTGCATTTTCATTTATGGTATTTATAGCTACCAATCCCCCCCAAAAAAAAGGAGTGGAGTTAATGAAAAAAAGAATGGGTTTTAAACTGAAGTTCTAATTAGACAGCCTCAAAAGGTATATTCCAAAAAATAATCTAAAGATACTTTCTGGTAGTATATTCCCGGAACTGTTCATGGAAGGGGATATCCTGCTAAGGTATCTCTTCTATGGCATCTGTTACAGGAAGAACGTCACTATTGCCAGTATTATAAAGATGATCACAAGCCACTTGGCAACCTGCATCGACATTCCGGCAATTCCGCGTGCTCCCAATACATATGCAACAACGGCAAGTATCAGGAACAGAACAGCTAATCCTATTAGGTCCATATTCTCCACTCCTTATAAAATCCTACTCGTTTATAAAATATTAGATTCAGGCTATTTATATGTTGGTGTTTAAAAGCTTCAAAAATAAGGTAAATTTTAAGAAGGGGTGTACAAAGTAATTCTATCAGATGTTAGGTATCTGTATGCATAGTTGGAGTCAAATTTATTGCATCTATATCTGATATTACAAAGAAATAGGGAGTCACGTCTACAAAAAAGAACAGGCTTTTTAATTAAAGCCTATTCGAATTTATTCTTCCCCTGCCTTTTCCAAATGCAATTTACATCATTGCATCTTTCAATGTGCCTTGATGTACTCTATCATCTTCGGTGTCAGCATGGGTGCGATCTGCGGAAGCATGTTCGGCATCAGGTTTGCCATTGCAGCAGGCATGAGGTCAGGCATCTGCTCCAGCATATAATCCGGCATTGGTACTCTTTTTTCCACTGCCTTGAGCATCTTTGGCATGACCTTCGGCATCAACGAGGGCATGAGCAAAGGCATCATCCTCGGCATCATGGGTTTCATAAGCGCATCCATTCCTGGTACATATTTGACCGTCTTCATCATTGCCTGCATGTATGAAGGCATCGCTTCTATCATATCAGGCAGCAGCTCCACCATCATCTCGGTCATGTTCTCAGGCAACATGAGATCTATCATCTTGTCGAATGTTGCCCATGCGGTAAGAGCAACATTCGTGGTATCAGGAATGTCATATCCCAGGCTGCGGGCTGCAAGTGCACCAAGGTCCTGGATCTCCAGGTTAACATTGTTATCCCTTGCTGCTATCCTGAACTGCACCATGCAGCATGGACAGAGAGCGGCCATTATGTCTGCATCCTGGGCAACGGCCTCCTGCAGACGCACATTTCCTATCTTACCTGCAACCTTCGGTTCATCGATAAGCGTTACCACGGAACCGCAACAAAGTGCTTTCTCTCTGTTATGCTCCATTTCCCTGAACTGCACACCTGGGATGGCCTTGAGCAATTCGCGGGGTGGCTCATACACACCTGATCCAGCCCTGCCAATGTGACATGAATCATGCCACGCGACAACCTTGTTCAATGGGACTTTGAACTTCGGCTTCAGCACATCCAGCTTATCCATCAGCACTTCTGAATAATGTTTTGCTTCAATGTCATATCGCATACCCAGCTTCTTGGCCCACTGCGGATAGAGAGTACTCCACATAAGCAGACAGGCAGGACATGAAGTAACAACCGTCTTCACTCCCTTTTTCTGCATATTTGCAGTGTTCATCTTCATTATTTTCTCAAAGATATCCCATTTCCCGGCCACAAGCATAGGGATTCCGCAGCATGCTTCTTTGTCGCCCAGGTATGTGAACTCTATACCTGCTTCGTCAAGAAGGCGTACAGCACCCACAGCCACATCCTTTTCCACAAATGATGCCGTGCATCCTGCAAAATAGGCTATCTCTGCCTTATCCTTTATCTTGGCACGGATATCGTTGGGCAGCCAGCCATCCCTGTCCTTCCTGTAATTGGCCCAGATGTTCCTTTCCTTTTCAAGGCTCTGTGCCATGATCTCAAATGGCGGGATGGTCATCATCTTCTTCTTCTGGACAAAATTCTCCCGAAGCGTCATCCAGGAACGCTCTATGGGTAGGTCAAGCTGACAGTAATGGTCACACATCTCACAAGTGGTACAGGCCAGGAAGGTATCCACCTGTTCCTGATCCAGCTCCGCTCTGCCTGCGATGTATTCTTTCAGGAAGAACCACTTTCCTCGGGGGGACTGGGATTCCCAGCCCCTGCCGTAGTACTGGTCACACTCGCGCACACAGTAACCACACTGGGCACAGGTGTAGGCATGGGATAGCACATCACCAGGTATACCTTTCTGGTCGGTGAACTCATGTGCACCGACACTGGAGCGATTACCTACGAAACGGGCCAGGGGCTCAAAGCTCTTTGCCATGGAAAGTCCTGTCTTCATCAGGGTTTTTCCGGTCAGTGTTTCAGGGTTCATTATGTCCTTTGGATCAACCTGCTTTTTAAGTTCCTGGATCTTGGTCAGTTTATCCCCGAAAACCTTGTCAGCGTTTTTCGCAAAGTACAGCCCGGATGTGTAGATGCGTCCTCCGTTTGCTTCTGCGATCTTCACTATACTGATAGCGAGTGGAAATGCCATGTTGAACTTAAAGGACAGTTCTGAGTGCGGCATGAAACA
>CALBTS010000918.1 GCA_937968035.1 uncultured Methanomethylovorans sp. | reverse complement strand
CTAGAATTAACAGATTAATTTTTACTAAAATGAAAAAGAATAATGAGATAAATATTAGTTCTGAAAGGGTGCTTAGAAATGAGGACCTGCTATGTCTTGTAGGAGGGGTTAAAACCCCTGGCGGCGTTTGCATCTGTCTTAATTCTGAAGGTCAAATTGTTATTAGCGGATCTGCTCCGAGTTTAGACGATTGTAAGGATATGTGTTCTGCCTATGGGGCAGAGCCTACATACTATCCGTAGGGTTCTGAGACCTGACTATGAATTAAAACTTTCGGTAACAGAGGTTGATCACCGATGATCAGCCTCTGTTACCTTCAGACTATGTAAAGTGATTTTAATGAATTAAGTCTACTATTGGATAAGTCCACAAATTCACTCGCATCATGAAAATATCTTGTTTCCTTTTTATAATATTTTTTATCACTTCCTGCAAAAGTTCTGATAATGAAATCATTCAAATTGATTTAGGCAAGACTGCTGGCCATGAAATCACATTATCTTCATTAGCCGATGAAATAACTTATGTCCCTTTGGATAACAGTTATACTATGAGTATCTACTTTCAGAGGACCGAAATAATCAATGATACGATTTATCTCAACGAGAAAGATAACGGGATGTTTGCACTGGATAAGTCAGGCAAAATGGTAAGAATGTATGGAAAACGGGGACGCGGCCCCGGGGAATATATTTTAGGTTTCAGATACGCCATTGACCAGGATGGTCGGATCCTATACCTGCTTGACAAAAAGAAAATACTGAAATTTTCTTTGGATGGATCCTACCTTGGGGACATATCTCTCGAAAAATATCCCGGGCATTTCTCTGAGATCAGATTCCGGGATTCAAAATTAGTAGTTTTCGAGTATATTTCTTTTGGAGAAGCAGTCTATGATTGGATCGTGATTGATACTGCAGGTAACCTTATAAAGGAAAAGTATAACTATGTGCCATCATTCAAAACTAACTATGGTTCACCCGGAGGTGTGTATGAATATGGAGACAAGATTTATTACTGGAACAGCATTAATGACACAGTTTTTTCGATTTCTCAGGATTTGAATTACCAGGCATCTTTTCTTTTTGAACCTTCGGATCTCAGATCGCCCAAATATGACCATACTAAGGAAGTCGATGATTTTAATAGATATATTAACCTTTCAACTGTTCTTGAGTCGGATTCATTTATTATACTAAGATATTTCTTTGAAAAATCAATAATGCTATTTGTTGACAAAAGTACCGGGCAATTATTCAAAGCAACCTGGAATATTAATGAGGGTGGATTAATCAATGATTTGGACGGGGGAGCATCCTTTGAGCCCAAACACTATTTTAAGAAAGAGGGTAGGGAGTATTTGGTAGGTTACACGCAGGCAACAGACATAATTTCACGGGTTCACTCCGATGATTTTAAGAACTATACTCCAAAATACCCAGACGGGAAGGAGGCTTTAAAAAGTTTAGCCGAAAATTTGAAAGAAACAGATAATACATTGCTAACTATAGTTAGACTTAAGGATTAATCATGTCTGTTTTCCCCTTTTTCAAACAACTTGATTCTATGGATTGTGGGCCATCATGCCTTAAAATGATTGCTAAACATTATGGTAAGAATTATTCTTTACAGTCTCTTCGTTCCAGATCATTCATTACCCGGTCGGGTGTATCAATGCTTGGAATTAGTAATGCTGCCGAAGATATAGGTTTTCGTACATTAGGTTACCGGCTTTCCTGGGAACAACTTCGTGATGAGGTCCCGCTTCCATGTATAGGCCACTGGAACCAACGTCATTTCGTTGTAATCTATGGCATTAAGAAGCAAAGGAGAATTCCATGTATCTTTAACAGAACACCCCCGGAGGGATTGAAATCAAACCGGAGCAGAAATTATCTGATTTATGTTGCTGACCCTGCTTCTGGTCTTCTTAAATACACCGAGAAGGAATTCCTCAGATGTTGGTATAGCAACCAAAAAGAGGGTATAAAAGAAGGCGCTGTCTTGCTTCTTGAACCTACTGCGGAATTCTATAATAAAGAAGATGAGGATAGAGAGAACCTGAAATTCTTATACCTTCTGAATTATTTGAAACCATATAGAAGATATATTTTTCAGCTTA
>CALBTS010000917.1 GCA_937968035.1 uncultured Methanomethylovorans sp. | reverse complement strand
GAAAAACAGGCAGCCGTGTTGCGAATGCGCGGCCCCGCGGCCTGAGCGGATAAAAAGATGAAAATCAACAGTTTGTCCCGACATCACTAAGCATTGATTGGAACATCAGTAGAAAGAAGACCTGACAAGTTGAAGCGTATCCGCACGGAAAATCACACATTCCCAACAGATTACTCTTCTTTGCTTTCTGTACTTTTGGCTTGATCCAAAAGTACCAAAAGATCAAGGCTTACCAAAAATGGCTGAAAACAGGCGAGCGTTTTGGCTGGAAGAAACGAAGGTTGTTACAATCCCCCTCTACTTAAAACCGATGTACAAAAATCACTCGTGCATCACCCACCTTTTTCACACACGTTTCTTCTCTATTTAGTTGCTGCCTGTTTTCTTAACGCCATTTTTGGAAGGCCGGTCCTTGCAATTATTATTCTATGATAAAAGTAAAACACTTCATACCTCCTGTATCACAAATCGGAATGGAATTACGCGACTTGTTATAAAATTCAATTTCCTTTTTTCTTTGTAATCCCAGTAATGTATGGCAGCGTTGAAAATTTTCAGCATTCGCATAAGCGGCCTTCTGGTTTTCGTACGCTATAACATCCAAAAGAAACTAAAACATCTAACCTTGGTACTAAAGAAAAACAGGCAGCCGTGTTGCGAATGCGCGGCCCCGCGGCCTGAGCGGATAAAAGTTAGAAGCCAACAGTTTGCGCTGGCATCACTAACCATTGATTGGAACATTAGTAAAAAGAAGACCTAACAAGTAGGAAGAAAACTTGTCAGGTCAGATCGTTGATTATTGCGGCCAGGCCCTGCGGAGAAGTCAGGAATGTCAGGAAACCAAATAAAATCCTCGCGTCATCGCGGCTTTGCGAGGGGTACGTTATGAAGGTTTGACTCTGTTGGTGCCCGTGGCAAGCGGCGGAGCCTGTCAAGCCTCTTTGCGGGAGGACACCCGCACTGACAAAACACAGGAAGACCTGGCAAACCGGAAGTATGTCTCCCGTTATGAAAAATAACGGAATAAACTAACCTAAGGCGGATGGACTCATCAGATCAGGTCATTATTTGCATTTGATAGTCTGTCAGTGCAAACTATTTTGGGGCTTACGCATAAATTCTGCATTTGTCTTCTCAAAAAAACTATCGTCCGCCATCAACCATGGCCTTTATCCCTGATCAACAGCCACTGATTACATTCAAACCCAATATGAAGTTTAAAATAAAAGGCTGTCAGGAAAACGAGTTTTCATCATGCTGCAGATTCTGTAACATCTTTTATGTATAGATGATTTTATGCATAAACATTTTACCGTTAAATACCATTCTTATAAAGTAAATACCCGGGCTTGCTTTTTTACTATCAGTTAAAGCACCATCCCAGCTAAATGCATTTATTCCTTGCTGTAAATCTTCATTAACAAGTTCGGCTATGCGCTTTCCGCTTAAATCGTAAACAGAAATATTAACAAAGCCGCTCTTTGGTAATTCAAAACTTACATGAACCATATCGCTGAAAGGATTAGGAAACGCTTTGAAACCAACAGTGCCTTTTAAATATTCATCAACTCCTACATTAACCGGGCTGTAATTGAGAACCATATTTTTGAAATACGTCTCATCAGGTACAGTAAGTGAAACGACATCCATTCCTTTTGTAAAAGAAACGATAGCAGAAGGCCCGGGATCACCCCCAAAGGCAGAATTTCGACTGGTATATTCTACCCAAATCTGATATATTCCGTCAGGCACCAGGTTCCCGTTCAAATCTCGACAATCCCATGATATTGTATGGGTTTGATGATTCGGCAAAGTTGCGCCGGTGATAGCATTCACACTATTATTACCTGAAGAAGCCATCCACTTAACCAAATGCTGCTTG
>CALBTS010000916.1 GCA_937968035.1 uncultured Methanomethylovorans sp. | reverse complement strand
AGGTGCTCAGATAAATCCCTGAACCTTTAAGATAGTCCCTCACATTGGGTGGATTTATTATAAGGTCTACTTTCTCATTAAGACCAAGCGAGCTGATTAATGACCTGATTCGAGGCTCCTCCGGGCCATATCCAACTATAATATACCTGATTGATTGATCGGGATTCCTGGTTATCAATTGACTGAAAGCGAGCAGCGAGGTCTTAAAGTCCTTCGCTTTAACAAAACGAGCAACCGTAATTATGTTTAAGTTATCACCGTTCTTTAAAGAGGCGGGTGAATCTGGCCTTGTAATGGAATTATGTATCACATAGCCCTTCCCGGGATCAAAGCCACGTCGTTCGAATTTACTCTTAGCAGAATGATTATTGAAAATTGTAGCGTTATTAAGGTGATTGTGCACAAATCTCTCAGACAAAAATTTACAAACAGGAAATTTCTCGGAACGGATACCGCCAAAAGTCACCAGGTCTTTATTAAAGACCTTGCTGAATCCGGCTACTATATTGGCGAGGGTAAGATAAGAGAATACAACGGCTGCATTTTCTTTTTTCAGGATCCGGTTGAATTGCACAAATCTCATCAACCGTGATCCATGAAGTCCGTAATGTTTAAGTGAATTCTCGGTTATAAATTTCTTGTTTTGAGTATCTACCTTTCTCCTGCTCCAGCTAACAACTACAACATCCTCCCCTCTTTCAGCCAATAGCCTGGCAAGAGATAAAGCCTGCTTCTCCGCTCCTCCCTTTACCAGTGTTTTACAGAAGATGACTACTGATGACATAGGGAATGATTTCTTTTCTCAGGTTACTTCTATTATTGGATGTAAATAATTTCTCATTTATGAAAACCTCCGTGATCAAAGTGATATTCGCCTGTGGAACTTGTACGTATCAATTATGATCATGTCTTTATCACTATTAATTGTGTGTAGTCCTTTTAGTTTGGGATCCCAGTCTGGTTTTATCTCTTTAATCAGGACTTCATCATACTCTTGCTCATTCAGCCTTGCTACATGATTGATATTCAAACCCCTTCCATACCTCAACGAACAATCCTGTGAAGGACGGAAGATTTTGCCATTTTCGATATACAATTTACCTGCACATCTCGCTCTGCTTTCATCAGATATTATGGGATTTAGAGGATGGCTTGTCCATGTTCCCCTGATAGGATCATCTGTGTAAAAAAGAAACAATTCAGTACTGCAGCCGGAGATGCCCCGGGTTTGATCTATTGTTGTAAACAGCCACCATTTATTATCATAATTAAACAGCGTTGTATCAGTAGCAGAGATGTTCTCAATAATGTATTTCTCGAATGTCCATTTATACGGAAAATCAATGCACCTGTAAAGCTCAATAGTCTTATTCTGGAACGTTTCCGGTATCATATAATACACTCCATTTATAGTAAAAACGAATGGATAGGACATATGGTATGGTTGCTCGATTATCTTTTCGGACTTGATAAATCTACCATGGCTGTCAATTTCTAGGACTGACAGATGAGCTTTGTTGGTCGCGTAAACAAACTCCTCCACAAAGACATAATAGTTGTTCTTGTTAGCAACAACAAACGGATCAGCCCAGAATCCTTTCCGGGGCGGGTGTATCGTGTTGAAAGAGCTAAAGTCCTTATCACCATTATTTATACCTCCATCGATGCTGGTTCTTAGCTGCCAGCTGAATGCATCGGTATGAAGGAGCTTGTACAGGCCAAATTCCGTTAGCCTTACAATGCTTCGCGCAACGGTCCTGATAACATCGGGGAAATAAGGATCAGCATTGGATTCTGTCTGAATATGATTATTTTCAAAAAAACGCTCTTTCTGCCTCGACAGATAAGAGTCGCCATAAACACATATACCCTCGACAAGGCGTGCCAGGCACAGTGTGGCACGAGCAAGGACTTTTTCCCGGCTGAGTGTAATAGAGTAAGGGTATATTGATTCCCATGAGCTAAAAATAGTTTCATTCAGCTCATGACTTTTCGCTGCTGCCACAGCAGAATAAATAGTGGGCTGGTGACTGACAACCTGCCAGAAGCCATAATCAACTTCATTGTGCTCATGACCATTATCAGCTGAAAATGTCCAAATTCCGTACTTTATATGACTATACACATCGCTAATGAGGTGATGCTTACCAAATTTAACAACCAGGTCCGGAGTTAAATCCAGGATTGCATCTGAGACAGAGTTTCCGCCGTTAATGCCTGTTCTGTCAGTATTTCTCAGGCCATTGATCGCTTTAACTTTGAGATTGGTGACATCTTTTATATTACTATAACTTTGCTTTCGCCGGAAGAGCAGGAAGTCAATTCTTTCTATTATTTTGACAAGTAATAATGCCGGGATTCTTTTTCTGCCGGGACTTCGTACTTTTTCAGGAGGACCGCTAATGATCAAGGTAATGTCGGCATACCCTGACTCAACAAGATTGCTGATACTGTCATAAATCCATTTCGGAATGAGGTTGTCATTCAGCAGTACAGCAACTGTCAGTTTTTGGTTTATTGACAACATTTATCCCCTTAACTTTAATTTACAGATAAACCCATCTATCGCTCTGACAAATTCTTCTTCCAGTATAGAAGTGCCATCGTATCTGCACCATTGGCCATTATTGTATTCGTGCCAGAATTTCGATCTCTGAAGGGCTGAGGTGCCTATGTCTATCATCTGAAACTCAATAAGATGATAGGAATCTCCATCAAACCCTATATCCATTCCAATCACCGGGAAATCTATTTCGAAGGTAACTCGCCTTGCATATTCAAGCAGTCCTGCATGTTCTTCCCCCGGAACCTCAGAGAATCTGCCGCTCCCGCTTGCTCTGAAGTCATTATTCCAGATCGGAAGAGCGTCGTGTAGGGAAAGAGTGTAGATCTCGGTGGT
>CALBTS010000915.1 GCA_937968035.1 uncultured Methanomethylovorans sp. | reverse complement strand
GCTGATATCGACAACAAAAAGGCCACTGAAACCGTTGGCTATATAGGCGTAGTTGCCTGATATGTCAACACTCTGTGCATCATCGGTAGCATAGCTGCCTGCATAGACCGGAGCTGCCGGGTCGGTGGTATTAACTATCAGCAGGCCTCCGAAAACACTTGCCATGTAGGCATAATTGTCTTTTACTGCAACACCTGCAACGTCATAGGAATCATTATAATAACTGCTTTCGATCTGTGGTAATTTCGGATCGGTGATGTTCAGGATCGTAAGACCGCTGTTTGCCATGTAGGCATAATTTCCTGCCACATCTATATCATATGCATGGCCTGCAGTGTCAATACTTCCTTCAATTCTTAGTGCTGCGGGGTCGGTGATGTTAACGATGACAAGTCCATTGTTATAATCGGCAACGTAGGCATAATTATCAGAGGCTTTGATATCATATGCATTACAGGTGGTGCTGTAAGTGCCTGTGGCCACAAGTGCTGCAGGATCAGTGATATCTATTATGAGAAGGCCAGTACTGCTGCCGTCCACGGCACTGATCACGTAGGCATGCCCCTCCGCTACAGCTACATCCTGTGCATCACCTATATCATAACTGCCTACAAGTGCTGCTGCTTCCGGGTCTGTGATATCCAGGATCGACAGGCTGTAGCCAGTTAAGTAAGCATGGTTTCCTGAGACCACAATGTCAGATACAATATCTCCTGTCTCATAACTGCCAGCAAATAATGTTTCTTCCGGATCGGTTATATCTATTATTAAAATGCCACTGCCGGAGGACACATAAGCATAGTCCCCTTCCACAGCCACACTTCCTCCTTCTCCTATGTCATAACTGCCTGTAAGCCTCGGTGCTTTCGGATCGGCTACATTCAGGATGCGCAGGCTATAGTAATCCTCACCATCCAGCTCTCCTTTGCTGATCACATATGCGTAGCCTTCTGATATGGCGATACCGCTCATCTCATCAGTGCCATAACTGCTTATAAGTTCAGGAGACGATGGATCACTTATGTCCATTATCGAAAGTCCATTACTGGTGATCACAAAAGCGTGTTCCCCTGATATTTCAACACTATATGCAATGCCACCTGTAGTATTATTTCCTATTATCCGGGGTGAAGAGGCATTGGTGATGTTCAGGACCGTAAGACCGCTGTCCCCATTGGCAACATAAGCATGGTCGCCTGATACTGTGATGCCATATACTATCGAGGGGGTAGCTATTCTTCCCTCTTCCAATGGTTTTGTGTCATCAGTGATATTCAGGACTACAAGATCCTGTCCCTGTCCGAGATATGCATAATTACCCGCTACTGCAACATCATAATTGTTTCCGCCAAGGTGGCTTACCAGTTCCACATTAGCTCCAAGGGCAGGAAAAGTTCCGGTTGTGATCATTAAAATGATCAATATCATACCCACGTGAATTACTTCTTTCAACTTGATCCGCATTTACATCACCCGTTCCATAAATCAGAGAGACCTGTGAATACGCATATTTTTATTCATCTAAGTATATTATATTCTTATTATATATAAATCCGTTCTAAAAACAAAAAGCTCTATTTATATATTTTTAGTTAAATATATATTTCATGTGTAGGATATCCAGAGCCTTTTCTAACGATGCTGGAAGATCAGAGATATTCCTTAAGGGGCTAAACAAAATGAGAACGATCTTTTTGCGATATTATGTGGCAATATCCTGCTATGCACATCTTATGCTATGGATTTATCAAGCAGAACGTACAGATTTGAGACGTTGGTTTAGAACTTAAGGATTGGTAACATGAAGATTATTGCGATAATATCAAGCCCCAGAGGCAAGAATAGCAATACACTGAAGCTTGTGAATGCGGCCCTGGACGGAGTTGCAGCAGCAGGAGCAGAGACTGAGATCATTGATGTTGCTAAACTGAAGATCAAATATTGCACAGCATGCAACGTATGTCATAAGACCGGAGTATGTCCCATTAAAGATACTTACAACGAAGTGCTGGAAAAACTGCTGTCTGCGGATGGTATCATCTGGAGCAGTCCTAATTACATGATCAATGTGACTGCGCAGCTTAAGACATTGTTCGACAGGAGTCCTCGTGTTACCCATGAGCAGCTCTTTGACGGAAAGTACGGCTTTTCTTTAACTACTGCTGGCAGTCGTGATGTGAATTTTGTGCTTGATGTTATGAATGGGTTTATGAAGATGTGCGGCGGCAAGTTCACCGGTGGTGTGGGCTGCACAATGGCTCAGGGTCCATTGGGTATGGAAGCTGCCATAGGGAAGTCGTATGAGATGGGCAGGGACCTCGTGGAAGCTATACGCGAGAAACGCAAATATCCTGAGCAGGAAGCTGCACATCAGGCATGGAGGGAGGGCTTCAGGAATGTCATCATTGCAAACAAAGAGGAGTGGCCGCATAACGTGGACCACTGGATCGCAAAGGGCTGGCTGTAAGCACATGTGAGTGTAACATGAGTGGGGTGATCACATGAATAAAAAGGACATGCTGGCTGTCGGGGAACTGGGAAAGAAGCTTGCGGAGGCCGGGGGGCTGAAGCTGCGCCCGCTGTGTGTATACGGTACGGACGAGATACCTGGCGGGGCTGTGCCCTCATATAAAATAGACCGCTGCATAGCTAAAGTTGCCTACACTGCTGCCATAATTGATGATACGCCGCCGGTCTACATAGAGGCAGGCCATGAGCAGTGCTGCGCCGGGGGGCTCTTATGGATGGGGTTTGCAGAACCGCATCCGAAACTGAAATACTTCGTGACCGTGGGCACACCGGATTTTCGTGGTGGTGCTGCTGAACATCTGAAGGCCACGCCGGAACTGTTCGACGAGCAGAAGGAGCGCGCCGGGAAAATAACTCCTCCGGGCAGATATATTGTCATAGCGCCATGCACAGATGACATCGCTCCGGAAAGTATCAGATCATTGATCCTCTTTGCAGGCGCCGAGCAGATCAGGAACCTGTGCGGACTTGCACAGTTCAATAGTTCCGATCCCTTCTTCAGGACGCTTATTCCGGCAGGAGCCACCTGTGCCATGATGATAACCTTCCCGGCAGGCATGGCCGGGCATGCACCAAAGGATTCCGCTTACGTCGGTCCCACCGATCCCACAGGTAACCTCTGGCTTCCTGCGGACCTGCTCATCATGGGCATCCCCGCAGTCATGGCCCGTCAGATGGCGGCTGATGTGGATGAGTCTTTTATCGGAAAACGGGGGAAAGTGGCATATCCGCAGAAGCGGGTCGAGGTGGAGAGTAAGGATGTGAGTTGTGAAAATGAATCTATTTAGCCAGGTATCGCATT
>CALBTS010000914.1 GCA_937968035.1 uncultured Methanomethylovorans sp. | reverse complement strand
GAATATGTGGAGAATGCCTTTGACCTTCGGCATGTACGGGATGTTACCTGGATAAAGGAAAAGATTCATTTTCCTCAACTGGAAAAATCGATCGATGCTTCCAGAGGGATAGTATCTCTATCAGGGGAACTTAAGACTTCTGTGATGGCCTTGGTGGACGACCAGTGAAGCATTGAGAACCTGGCTGTTCTTAACAGTTTTTCATGATTTTTAATTATATACTCATTGCAAGGACACATATTTAGCAAAATATATTTATATAAACAAAGTCTCGGTTACTACTAATTTATATTAGTATCATTATTTAATTGAGGCGATAAATTGAAATTGCAGAACATTAATTTAAAAACAAAAATAATGCTCTATATTGTTCTTGGTGTTACACTAGTAATGTGTGCGTCCAGTTACGTGATCATCTCACAGGTAACTGAACAGGCAAATGAACTGTCCTATGCAGATGCAGAAAATACTGCATTAGCTCATGCACAGGCATTCGATGGTAATCTTCAGAGGAATGTCATCGTTGCAGAGACCCTTGCAAGCACTATGGAAAACTACAACTCAGGAAACAGGGATGAGGTAAGTGCCATAGTAAAGGACCTATTTCTTACTACTCCGGGTGTTGTAGGAGCCTATGTGGGATTCGAACCTGATGCTTTCGATGGCAAAGACAATCAATTTGTCAATGCTCCGGGTCATGATGTCACGGGCAGGTTCATGCCTTATTGGAATACCCTAGGTGGTTCACTTGTACTGGACCCGCTGGCAGACACCGATACCTCTGATTATTACCAGCTGCCTCTAAAATTGAAAGAGACCGTAGTCCTTGAGCCATTCGTGTATGATGGTGTCCTGATGGTGAGCTATGTGGCTCCGATCATCAAAGATGGAACTGCGATAGGTATAAGCGGTCTGGACGTTTCACTGAGTGCTATCGACGAAGAGGCCGGACAGATATCCATATACGATACCGGTTATGCTTTCATGACCAGCAAGTCCGGTGTTTTCCTCTCACATCCGACTAACAAGGACTGGATAGGCTCCAAATCTCTCACAGATGTGAACGCGCCTGGCTATGCAAAGATGGCACAGGATATCAGTGTCGGTAAGAAGGGAACTATAGCTTCCGTAGACCCTGCGACCGGCAATGATATGGTGTTATTCTATGAACCGATACCGTCCTCTGATTTTGCATTGGTGCTGGCCGTTCCGGAAGAAGAGATGCTGGCCGGGGTTACATCCCTGAGGAACAATTTGATCGTAATTTCAGTTGTTGCAATTGGTTTTATGGCATTTGTAGCTTATCTGATATCCAGGTCTATAACTACTCCAATTACCAGGATAGTAAATGATTTCAAGAACATATCCACAGGTGCAGTGGATGGGAAACTGGATATAAGGGCTGATACTGATGTAGCGGTGGACTTCAAGGAGATCCCTGCCGGGCTGAACCTTATCATGGATAATATGAACAAGATGGTAAGGATGATAGGGGTAAATGCAGCCAATATTGCTGCTTCTGCCCAGGAGATATCTGCCGCATCTGAGGAGATGACAGCTTCTTCCACTGAGGTTTCAAGTAATGTTGGAGAGATAGCAAAAGGTTCGACCAACCAATCTCAGAAAACAGAAGAGGTTTCCAAGGCTATGAATGATATGACCCAGAGCGTACAGGAAATAGCCATAAATGCCCAGAAGGCTGCAGAGACCGCAACAGTGACAAGTGATACGATAAAGGATGTAGGGATACAGTCTGAGAACCTTATTGTGCAGATGAGTTCTATACAGTCGGCAGTAGGTGACTCTGCTGATGTGATCCGTGACCTTGACATGAAGTCAAAAAAGATCGATGAGATCGTCAACCTCATCACCAGTGTTGCAGATCAGACAAATCTGCTTGCTCTCAATGCAGCCATTGAGGCAGCGAGAGCTGGTGAACAAGGCAGGGGATTTGCAGTTGTTGCCGATGAGGTACGGAAACTGGCTGAAGAGTCCCGGGATGCTGCAAAGGAGATCGCGGTTCTGATCAAGGATATACAGGTCGGTACTGAGAACGCTGTGGCAGCCATGCAAAAGGGTACTGAGCAGGTAAACACCGGATCTGTGGCGCTTTCTCAAACGGTACAGGCTGTGCAGTCCATTGTGGAAAGGAGCGGAAAGGTTGCACTTATGGCACAGGATATTGCTGCTGCTGCGCAGGAGCAGTCTGCCAGTATCGAGGAGATCACCTCATCTGTTGAAGAGATCTCGGCCATTTCAGAGCAAGCGGCTGCAGGTACACAACAGGCTTCTGCGGCTGTGGAAGAGCAAACGTCTTCTATGCAGGAACTCGCTAAGTCAGCTCAGGAACTTGCAAAGCTCTCCGATGATATGCAGGCTTATGTCGCACGCTTTTCATTGAAGGGTGAGGAGTAAGGACTCAAAAGTCCTTTATCCTCTTCTTTTTTTAACGGTATTTCCATTTCAACTCATTTTGTTCGTCTGTTTTCTATCTGCTTTCCTCCAAAATAGTCGTTATTCTGCTTTGATGCAAAAAGTTCTTAAAGGCACAGGAGTATAGCAGAGGACACTTTCATCCATAATTACACTAACAAAAGAATAGAGTTGATATATGTGGCAATAGAGAAAGGAGATTTCATAAGGATAACATATACCGGACGGTTCGAGGACGGACAGGTCTTTGATACCACCAGCGAGGAACTTGCAAAAGAGAATGGTATCTTCAATCCCCGCGGTATGTATGGAGGGGACGTTGTCATAGTAGGTTCCGGCCATACCATTAGAGGTCTGGATGAGGACTTTATAGGCAAGGAAGTTGGATATACCGGAAGCCTGGAGATACCTCCCGAAAAGGCATTTGGTGTTCACAACCCTGCTCTTGTGGAGTCTGTTTCTGTAACGAAGATCGCAGCACAGCTTAAGGATACCCGCCCATACCCAGGTATGGAGGTTGAAGTGGATGGTAAGAAGGGTGTTGTGCAGAAGATCATAGGCCGCAGGCTGCGTGTGGATTTCAACCACGCTCTTTCAGGCCGTACTGTCACCTACGAGTACACCATCGAAAAGAAGCTTGATGAACCTGAGGAAAAGGCAAAGGGATTGCTTGCTTTGTACACCGGGGCTTCCAATCTGGATATAGAGATCACTCCTGAACTGGTCCGCGTGATCATACCCATAGAGTTCAGCTTCAATCAGAGATGGCTTATCTCCAAGGGTCGTATAGCTCATGAGCTCATCGAGAATCTGGGCATACCAAACCTGGAATTCGTTGAGAAATATCCATACGTCCAAAAGAACCCTGAGGCTGAAGCAGAAGAGCCAGAAGCTTC
>CALBTS010000913.1 GCA_937968035.1 uncultured Methanomethylovorans sp. | reverse complement strand
TATCGTATTCGGTGACTGGAGTTCAGCCGTGTGCTCTGCCGATCTAGTTCCCTTATTGTCCAGCATGGTTTGCATGTCAGGATTAGTCTTCACAAAATTTGTAATTGCCGGCTCCAGATAGGCCTTTAACTTGTCAATATTAACAGAGTCCTTAGTCATGCTGACCAATGTGTAATTATATTGAAAAACATCATTTGGCAATGCAACTGCATTGTCTAATCTTGTCGCATTATCAATCATAATCGGGCAGGATTTATTAATTTCACTTGCGGTCTCCATTAATGCCTTATCAAATGCAGGCTTGCGAAATAATCCAGCCAGTTTTTCTCCACCAATTTGTCCAATCACCGAAAAAACAGCAAACGCAACAGCAAAGCCAATCCAATATTTTAATCCTTTAATGTTCTTGGTTTTATGCGATTCCTTTGATAAATCGGTTTTTTCAGTTGTACAGATCAATTGTTTATAATCCTCAAACGACTTGTCCGGATTGCGATTGGCCCATTCGTTAAAAGTGTTATCAAGTTTCTTGCTGCAGCTTTCACAAAATACCAAATACTTTGTTTTGACCTCGTTAAAGTGTCCGCAATGGTTACATTTCAAATAGTGCATATAAATCTTTGTTTTTAAATTATTGCGTTATCAGTTGAATGTTGTGTTTTTTCTGCGTTGGCCGTAATGAATAAATACGCTTAACATTGTGTGTATTGTTTCCATGTGTCCATCCATTCATCACATGCACCGCTAGCCAATTCCAACCCCAAATATAGTAGCTTTTCCAATACCACAAGGTGCCAAAGAATGATTTTTAACCGTTATACCCCATGCTTTCCCTGCTGCTCAATCAAACCCTTTAAATTCCATTTTAATGCCTTTATAAAGGGGTTTAAAAGCTGTTTAAGTAAAATGGGTGGCCTGGTTTGGGGCGGAATCGTGGCATACTTTGCTCCGGAATGGGTGGCCTGCTTTGCTCCGGAAAATATAGCATTTAATACTCTTTTTGTTTCCAAGTCAATAATTAACGGCAATTCCATTAAGCCCCGGACTGTTATTTGTAAAGAAATTTAAGAAATCTATACAAAGGCAGTTTATTCTGTATAGAAAACAATAAAATCTTAACCTTAAAATTCCTTTTCCCGGCAAAAACCTTATTACGCGCTAAAGCTCAATGAAGGTAATCTTATGCTTTTTCCCGGACAATAGTGATAAATTATATAAATTACCTATCGTAGTAAAAAAGTCAGCTTTGGCCTGACTATTATGATACAAAGTATAATAGTGACGAATGGTTATGCGCAAGAACGGAAGTATTTCCGTTTGAAGTAGGTTTCCTCTTTTTGAAAATATCCTGCAATCTCAGAAGCTTTAAGCGGCTTCCATTCGCACAAATCCATAATAATTGCCTCTACTTTGGCATTGTCATGCTCCCTTTTGTTTAAGGAACCAATCCGTTCAAAAATTCCCGGAGGTGGTGTGCTTAAGTTCGGAGGTGGTGTACTAAGACCGGTAGGTGGTGTACTAAGACCGGTAGGTGGTGTACTAAGACCGGTAGGTGGTGTGCTTAATTCAGAAACGGGTGCTCTTAATCCATCCCCTGCTAAATAGTAAGTTGCCTTTCCTTTTCCTTTGGATTTTAACAAGTTGTGATTTCATAAAAGCCTCAAGTCATTGCTTGCTTTGAGGGTATCACAATCGGCCATCTGGCGGAAGGTGGTGTTGTCTATGGCACCAACTTCCCTTACAAAAATGAGCGCCTGTTTTTGGTTGTCTGCCTGGGCAAAATTTTCAAACTGTTTGAGCCATTCCTGGTCATTGTCATCCAAAAAGTGATGTAAAAGCAAACGGGAGTTAAATTCATTAACCTCACAGCTCGACTCAAAAGTTGGGGGCACAAGGTGAGCTGCCTGTTGCCAAACCTGTGTTATGGCAAAAGCTTCATTTCATCATCCTATTTTTTCGTCAGTTGATTAATATCGCCAATCATAAATGTGTGTTTTCCTTTGTCTGCAATTTTGGTAATTGTCTCAATGATTTGAAAGAACTTAATGTTATCATCGTCTTTCATAAGTTCAGAAGCATTCTTTAAAGCTCTTGCAGTCGCAACGGCTGTTCTTGCATTTTCTAATTCTGATTTTGCTCTGATTTTTGCTTCCAAATGTTTGGCGAATAAGTCCTGAATTGATTTTGGAAATGTCAAGTCACGCAGTTGTGCTTGTTCTATCGTAATACCAAATTCTGAAACTTCTTTTTCCATTTCATCTGTTTTGAACTCTGTCAGTTCATTTCTTTTTTCATTTATCGTTTCGCTATCCATTTCCGCAATCCTGTTTCTTAGATAGATTTGAACGATATTGTATATGCGTTGCTCTGCTTCTTGAATAATAGCACTCATCTGTCTGTCAAGTGCAAACTTGTCAAGAAATTTCTGTCCATCAACAATTTTGTAAATCACGTTGAAGGAAAACCGAAGAGCTACATTGTCTTTGGTTAAAACTTCCTGGTTTGTTACTGTCAGTAATTTTGAAGTCTGAGGAAGAAGAAATAACTCAGTTCTGTTTTTCCAATCCCAAACTTCGTGGTAACCCGGCTTCAGTTTTTGCTCCAAAGCATTGTTACGATATAGAAAGCCAATGGTGTTGGGCTTTACCTGGTAATGCTTTTTAAATATTCCCATTTATATGTTTTTTAAAATAGTTTTTAACAGAAAAAATGAAGAACACCAAAATAGAGGGAAGTCAAGTTGAGTTTGAACAAATTGTCCAAACGGTATCTCTTGTCTTGCAAACTCAATTTCAGTTTGAGCATTTCTGCCCTGTTCTTCATTCTTTTTTTTCAACAGAGTAATAGTCTGTTGCTCTACCAACTGAGCTATCCTATCAATAGGAGAGGGAATCGAACCCACGACACGCGGGACAAAGCTCCGCAATACCCTGTTTAGTTTGCTTGTCCCATAGTAAAACAGGTGGCGGTTTATCTTAAATATTTTGTTCTCAATTGTCATTCGTTCCTTTCTTGTTGTGTCTTCATATAGCATTTGCCATAAACATTAAATACACGCGGCACTGCGTATTTTTCATCCATGCGATCTTCATACTATAGTTGCACAACAAGCCAATTCCACCCCAAATATATAAACTTTAGCAATTCCAATGAATAACAGAGAAATAATTTCAACTTCAGGTGCTAAAACTATCCATTTTATCCATCCCAAACCTTTCAAACCACATATAAACGCCTTTTAAAGGGGATTTGAAAGGTGTTTAAAGTAATAAGGGTGGCCTGGTTTGGGGCGGAATGAGTGGCCAACTTTGTTCCGGTATGGGTAAATTGGTTTGAACCTGAATATTAAAACTTCTTCAGGTAAATTATCTTAATATAATTAGTTACAAAATTTCTCAATTGATGAATAGGCACCGCTATAACCCAGTTCACCTGCTCTGCTTAAATCTTTGCATCCACTCTCCTTCATTCCTATTTTAATTTTTGAAAACCCTCTTAAATAATAAACAAGTGCTGATTTTGGATTGATTTCAATTGCTCTTGTAAAGTCGATAATTGAACCTCGATAATCTTTTAGAGATTGCTAGATCGGAAGAGCACACGTCTGAACTCCAGTCACCGAATACGATCT
>CALBTS010000912.1 GCA_937968035.1 uncultured Methanomethylovorans sp. | reverse complement strand
GTGAATTCATCGGACAGCTCATCAAGCTGCCTGCGCCACATCCGGCTGTCGCTGAGACCACCGTGGAGGAGCACAAGGGGTACCCCCTCGCCCTTCCGTTCGAATGCGATGCGTAATCCACCTATATTGACCTCATCCATAGATGTAACCCCATACCGAATTTGGTATTTCCGATGTTATATACTTTATGAGCAAACTTTGATACTCAAAAGTAATATGTATTTGAAGTTAAAACATGAGGTTGAAGAATAATTATACCCATGGTATCAATTCACCATTATTGCAGGATCAGGTAGTTATCTTTTTATACAGTATAGGAAGACTCTCCGGAAGAGAACTTGCATCGTCTATTATTGTGTATCCTGCATCAGAGAAAATATTGTCAAGATATTTGCCGGGATCCGGGTCCACGGTTATGCAGAAGAAGTGGATTCCCTTGTCGCTGCCTTCCCTTATAGCTATTCTGGTATCCTCTTCAGCAATTCTTTCTTTGTATGCGCTTTCTCCCCTGGAGGTATCGAAGGGTTCGCCATCCGACAACAGTATTATGATCTTTGTTCTTGCATCTACTTTGTCAAGTTTCCTTATCGAATGGCGGATGGCAGGTCCGAGCCTTGTGTTGGACACCGGTTCCAGCACACTGATCCTGCGTGCAACATTGTCCGATAGTTCCTCATGGAACTCCTTTATGACAAAGTACTCAATATCATCCCTTGTCTGGCCGGAAAATGCGTAGATAGCATACTTGTCGCCTATGCTTTCAAGAGCCTGTACCATGATGATAAGAGAGTCTTTTTCGATATCCACTATGCTCTTTTCCTCATAACCTATCGTTTTATGGGTGGAATAACTGACATCTATAAGGAAAAGAGTTGCAACGTCCCTTTCATGCTTGTCCCACCTGAGGTAAAGCCTGTCATCAGGGTTTATCCCGCATTTCTTCTGTATCAGAGCATCGATGAAGGCATCGATATCGATCTCAGTTCCATCGGTCTGTTCCTTCATCCTGCGGAATGCTTCCGGCTTCATCCTGTTGAACACTTGCTTGATCAGGGCGATCTCATGCCTGTACTGTTCTGACGCATCTTTGTAGTAATCACTGGACATGCCAAAAGGCTCGACCTCGTTGACCGTACACCAGTCCGCTTTATAGTCACTGATCACAGCATCCCATTCATTATACATGTAACTGCCCAGTATCTTCCAGTTCTTGGCCGTTGAATAGGCAGGCTGGCGTTTGACCTCTTCTTTTGGCTCTTCTTTGTCTGGTTCTGGTTCCATCTCACTTTGAGGAATGAAATTCCTGATAATGTTCTCATGTGAACTGGACGAAAAAGGGTCCTTCCTCCTATACGCTCCGATATCCACTCCGCGATAATCGATGTTCTTCAGCACCTCATACTCTTTCTGGCTCAACGGACCCATCCGGTCATCAAGCATGGTATATATCCTGAAGGTAGTGTCAAGGGAATCAAGGACAGACGATCCTTCGTGGAAGATCCTTTCCTTCAGCAGGATCCTTGTCTCTTCCAGAAGACCTTCTGTCCCTTTGCTTATATTGTAGGGTTCATATCCTGTCGATATCCACAGCAATGATTCTATAAACTCCTCCATATCGCCTTTCGGGGCAGACCTTGTCAGAAGCATCTGGTATCTTATTCTCTCAAGGTCTGAGCGAACTCCCTTATAGTGTTCCATTATCCTGTACTCGACCCTGGCATCCTCCAGAACACCGAGTATCGTTCCTGCCAGTGCTTTGTTGGGAAACAGAGCTATGATGTCAGCGATATCAATGATACCCTCAGGCTGCATCCCCGAAAGATAGGTCCTTTTCATTATGGTCGTGTACCTGCTTCTGATATCTGCCATCAGTCCTGCTACATCATCACGTTCTATCTTATGGGAACTGAACTGTACATGACCAATCTCATGCATTATGCTCAGCTTATATATCCTGAAGTTATCTTCACGATCACCATACTTTCTGATCCAGGGAGCAAGGTAGATGGTCCTGCCTGCGATCACAGGGTTTATGGCATTGGTTTTTTCCTCCACCTGCAACATCCTTCGGGAAAGAATGTTAAAATTGATACCTGACAAGCCAAGAGCATAGTATCTGAGGACGCTTACTATCTCATTGAGTGCCACTGACCCGATAAGCCCTTCAATGAACTCCTTTGAGCTCTCAGAATTAAGAGAAAAATAAGGTCTGCCAAGGGATGGGGCCTCTTCAAAGAGAGTTATGCCGTGCAGGGCCCATTCTTCCAGTTCACTGACGTCCAGATCCTTTAGAAGCGCAGCCGAATGGGTAAAATAATCAATTCCCAGGTCCTTGTCCTGGTCAAATATCTTTAAGCCAATACCTGCCCACTTCCTTATTCCGTCAGGCCCGGTGTGCTGTAATGCCTCGGGAAGATGCTCAAAGAAAAATTCTGCAAGCATGAGATCTTTATCAAGCAGCATACAGGCAGTTCTGAGAAGTTCACCATGATATGTCGGACTGCTCTTTTTAAGAACACTGATGAAATTATTACAATAAGTATTTCCGGAGAACCTGGATCCTATAAGTTCGATCAGCTCTTCTTCGGTGGGATCTTTATGTTCCATATCCTAACCCTTCAATATGTTGATAGTTGTCTTGTTTCGTGAATAGAAAAAAGTTTGTACTTCCGGCTCTGTAGTAAAATCTATATTCAAGTTATCATCCATGTTAACAATGCATTCAAATGTGTTTCAAAGATGTTTCAGGATATTACAAAGCTGATAGCGGAGTGGTCTGATGGGTGGGATGGATAGGGAAAATGTCTGGAAATTAATATCAATTGTCGAATTGCTCATTGCCGGCACATTGATCGTGCTGGACCTGTTCATCCCGACGATCATTATCCTGGGGATCATAGCTGTTTCGCTTTTGATCCGCAAGGAAAAACTGCAAACCTTAGGTTTCAGGAAGAACATTAGCTGGCTTAACATGATGATGACCATTTTAGTATTAGTGGTCATCTGGACCCTTTTGCATCTGAGCGTATTCATGCCGGTACTGAATCACTTAACAGGAACAACACAGGACCTGAGTGCATTCGAGAACCTGAAGGGGAATTTCAACCAGTTGTTGTTCTTCCTGGTGCTGACATGGACCTTAGCTGCATTTGGAGAGGAGATCGTGTACAGGGGCTATCTCCAAAAAAGGATACTGGATCTGTTCGGAGATACAAGGACCGGGATAATTCTTGCAGTGGGTATTTCTTCCTTATTGTTCGGACTTGCACATACTGAACAGGGAACAATAGGAGTTATTCTCACTTTCCTGGATGCGATCTTCTTCAGCCTGATAAAGATACATTACGATAACAATCTCTGGGCTGCGATCTTTGCTCACGGGACAAGCAACACCATCGGCTTGGTTGGATTCTTCGTTTTCGGTCCTGTGTATGGGTTGTGGTAGGTTCTATATTTTTATCTGGATCTTCATTGCTAAGGAAATTTAATGGTGAAGCAAAGACCTGTGCTCTTTGAAAAGGGCTCATTGAAAATTATTTTGTAGCTCAAACATTGTTCTTCAATGGCTGATGTTCCATTTTCATCAAAATTCATGAACCTGCGCTGCAGAGATCTTTGAGATCCCATCTCA
>CALBTS010000911.1 GCA_937968035.1 uncultured Methanomethylovorans sp. | reverse complement strand
GGCATTTTAACAAAAAATGGACTATTTGTTAAAGCCCTTTAACTTTTTCTGGACAGTAGTTTTACAAAAGTTAAACGGCTTTAACTTTTTTATTTTATAATTTTAGCAAAAGTTAAAGCACTTTAACTTTTTTGGAGAACTAAAAATGGGACAATTTGGAATGAAAACTTGCTCAAACTGCCACTACTTGTTGGAGCAGAACGTTTGTGCTGAAATATTTTCTGGCAGGGAAGTTGTTATAGGCAACCCTGCGGAATTTAGTTGCAACGAATTTAAGGCAATAGCTGCCTGCAATTGTAGGCAATGCAAACTAAAACGGGAAATTGGTTCGCAAAATGCTTGACATGTTTCTATAAAGGTGCTACACTATACATAGATTAAACAGTTAGTTAGCACGTTTAAGGAGACATAGATGAACTTCAGTCAATTTAGTAAACTATTTCAAGAGCATGTTAAGGGGCTGGTTGACGGCCAGAGTCACCTTTATGTCGTAGATGTGGATAAGGATGTCCTTTGGAATACTTACTTAGACAGCTTTCCGTCTGGTACAAATGAAATTTATCGCACTCGCAGGGAATATGACTGCGGTTGCTGCCGGAATTTCATCAAAACATTTGGGGCAGTTGTAGCTATTGGGGACGACTATCGGGTGCTTACGGCTTGGGGCTTTGACCCGCAAGACGCCACGTTTTCTCCCGTTGTTCGTGCAATGGACGACTATGTTAGGGGAATGGCTGTGCGGGATGTTCATGTTACAAAGACCCCCAAGTTTGGGACAGACAAGAGTTTGGAACAGCTTGAAAACGGGACGGTTCATGTTTGGAACCACTTTGCATGTAGTATCCCACACAACTTGGTAACGCGCTCCCCAGAAACAGAAGCTACGATTGCTGCTGAGTTTCGTAGTGCAAAAGAAGTATTTAGCGCGTCTTTGCGCACAATTGAAATCGGGGCTGTAGATACAGTCCTTGACTTGATTGAGGAAAAGATTCTGTATAGAGGCGAAGAGTGGCATGGCGTACTGCTACAGTTTAGGGCATTGCTGGAAGAATATAATGATCTTTCAGAGAATGAACGAGACAACTTCTGCTGGAAGAAATCAGTGGGAGTAGGGGGTTCCATTAGCAGAATTAAGAATCACTCTATTGGTACTCTGTTACTGGACTTGTCAAACAGGGAAGATGTTGAAGTAGCTATTCGCAAATATGAAGCTATTATGGCTCCAACAAACTACAAGCGCCCCAAAGAAATTATAACCAAAAAGATGGTAGATGCTGCACAGAAAACTGTTGAAGAAATGGGGCTTGGGGAATCGCTTGGACGGCGCTTTGCCGAAATCGCTGACATTAGTATCAATAATGTTTTGTGGGCGGATCGAGACGCCGCAAAGCATATGGACGGGGTTGGTGGTGTTTTTGACCAACTGCGCGATGAAGCCACGGTAAAGCCAAAAGATGTTTCTAGAGCACAGCCTATTAGCATTGAAGACTTTTTGGCTAACGTGATGCCAACGGCAACAAGGATGAGCGTCCTGTTTGAAGGTGGTTTGTCGTCGAATTTGGTATCTCTTATTGCCCCGAAGAATGTGGGTAGTAGGTCGCTTTTCAAGTGGAACAACGGTTTCTCATGGGTGTATAATGGTAATGTTGCCGACTCCATCAAGGAGCGCGTTAAAGCAGCGGGCGGTAAAGTAGATGGTGTCCTGCGCTTTTCAATTCAGTGGAATGCAGGCCCGGACTTTAATGCAAATGATTATGATGCCCACTGCATTGAGCCAAATAAAAACCATATCTATTACGCACAAAAGAAGCACCACGCTTCAAAAGGCGAGTTGGATGTTGACATTATTAGGCCGGTGAATGGGCATCCCGCAGTTGAAAACATTACCTGGCCCGAATTGCGGTATATGCAGGAAGGCGAGTACCAGTTTTATGTAAAATGTTACTCCGCTCGCGGGGGTCAAAGTGGTTTTACAGCAGAATTGGAGTATGGCGGCAACACCTATGAGTACGCTTTTGATGAGCCTTTGTGGCGGGGGCAAGTTGTTAATGTAGTTAAATTAGAGTTTAGCAAAAGTAATGGTATCCGTATTATCCAATCCCTGCCCGCGACAACAAGCAGTAGAGAAGTGTGGGGTATTTCTACAAATCGGTTTTGCCCCGTCACTACCATTATGTACTCCCCCAATTATTGGGATGGGCAATTTGGTATCGGGAACAAGCACTACATGTTTATGTTAGCGGGTTGTGTAAATCCAGATCGGCCCAATGGGTTCCTAAATGAATATCTCGAACAAGGGCTGTTAAAGCACAAGCGCGTATTCGCTGCGCTGGGGTCTAAAATGAAGGTCGCTGCGTCCGATGAGCAGCTTTCTGGATTGGGGTTTTCATCAACCCAACGAAATACTTTGGTTGTTCGGGTTGACAATAAATTATTTAAGGTAGTGTTCTAAGGAGAGATGATCATGTTCGATAAGGCTAGTCGGTTGCGTTTACGGTTCAACTACAAGGGCGTTATTTCCACTGAAGATTTGTGGGACTTGTCCCTGCAAGAGCTTGATTTTATCTATAAGGGCTTGATGGCGCAAAAGAAGGCGCTCAATGTTGATAGTCTTTTGACTACCCCAACCCCTGCGGATGATTTGCTTGAACTGAAGTTAGACATTGTTCGTTTTGTGTTTAATACTAAGCAGGATGAAGCA
>CALBTS010000910.1 GCA_937968035.1 uncultured Methanomethylovorans sp. | reverse complement strand
TTAGCAGAAGGTGACTACGATCTTGCAGCAAAATCACTAAAGATGGCAATTGATTCCGATTGTTTCAAAACAAGTCAAATATCGAGTGACTACGCTTCTGTTTTAACACGCAAATCGGTATTGGAAGAATGATGAAAAATTACGAAGCAAAATCAATATATTGGCTGATAGCTGAGAAGCCAGGGTAGCAAATCATCACCACCCTGGCTCTAATTCAGTCTTTAAAAGATCTACTGTGTGTAATACATGCACTCATCAAGGGACGGGCTGGAGAAGAAATACAGATCCAGTTCACCGCCGATAACATCCAGATCCCCAACCTGATAGACATAATAGATATCCCCATCAGAGTAGATAACATAGTTATCATTCGTAAGCGTAAAGACCAGCACACCTGTACGGAAGAAAGATCCGCTGTTAAGCTTTTGGTGATGGCATTCTGCAAGTGTCTGGTATAGTATCAGACCAGGGCAGGAAGCGATCCAGCACCTTGACATCATCAATATCAGCATTGGGCATCTGTTCAAACAGCCAGATCAGGTACTGCATCGGTTTCAGATGATTTTCTTTGGCCGATTCGATAACACTATAAATAATCGCGCTGCTATGGGCGCCCTTCGGTGTGTTCGAAAATAACCACGACTTGCGACCCATGACAAAAGATTTGATGGACCTTTCACTACGTGAATTGTCTATCTCCAGCCGGCCGTCCAGCAGGTACGCATTTAGACCATCCCAATGATTCAAGCAGTATTGAATCGCCTCACCAAACTTACTCTTAGGCGGAACCTGTGGTCGTATCCGTTTGAGCCAGCCATAAAACTCATCCAAAATGGGTTTGCTCAACGCCAGTCGTTTCTCATAACGTTCCTGATTTGATAAATCCTCGATCTGGCTCTCTACTTCATACAGTTTACTGCAGTATTTCAAGCCTGTCTTGGCAGCCACATCCTTCTTTTGGGCCTCTGCCGGCAACGCCTTGATGGCATCGGTAAAGCCTCTGCGCGCATGAGCAAGGCACAAGACCAGCCTGACGTTGGCTACCCTGTTGTATCCAGCGTAAGCATCGACCTGTAAGAAACCGGCAAACTGGCTTAAAAAAGCCTGGGCATGCTTGCCCGCCCGGGTTGTCTGGTATTCGTAGAGTACGATCGGCGGCCCATCCCGACCGCCGGACCTGTATAGCCACATATAGGATGTTGACTGCGGCGAACGATTGGATTCCCGTAATACCTGCACACTGGTTTCGTCTGCCATAATGATCTGACGCTGTGTCAGCAGCTTGTGCATCCGGTGAAACAGATGGATCAGCCACATCTGTGCCGCTGCAATCAACCAGTTGGACATCGTCTGTCGTGAAAGGGTGACATCCAATCTGGCCAACTGTTTCTCCTGACGATGCAGAGGCATGCCATTGGTGTACTTCTGGTCAATGATGTAGGCCACTGCTGACGGTGAGGCGATCGTTCCCGGCAGGAATGACTTGGGCATCTGCGCTTTGATCACAGGAACGGATGCATCTGCGTCGTCTGCATGCCGTTCACAGTGCCTGCGGGAATAGATGAATTGCCTGTGCTCAACAACGGAGACCTGAGCCGGTACGATTTTCAGCTCTTTATGAACCTGAACGCTCATTTCATGCAGTGGATTCTGGCAATTGGGGCAGGTGCATTCTTCTTCCGGCAGACGATGTTCAATGACTTCGACAGGCAGATCTTTGATTTTGTCGGCAACATCACCAGGTTGACGCTTCTTGCGCTGATAGGTGACGGTTTCCAGAGACGGCTCTTCCTGATTCGGATCGGCCGTGTCCTCTGCCTCGTTAAACAAGCTGATCTGATCGGGCATGGTCTTCTCACTGGAAGAACCGAAGCGCTGCTGAACACTCAGCCGATACTGCTCCTCATACCATTTGAGCTTGGCATCCAACTCGGCGTTTTGTTGCTCCAGAACCCGAATCCGTTCCTCCAGAACGCTCAGCCGATCACCCGATATTGATGATGAATTATCTCTTACTAACATGCAAATAGTCTACCACAATATGCGTGATTTGTCATCTGCAATGTGGCCATAAATCACTGTCAATAGGGATATTATTTGGATCTAATCACTTACAGAATTGTGCTGTATGTCAACTCCTTAAACGCTTTATTTTGTCTTATAGACAACCCGTCCATGAGCCAGCGGAGCTGTCTGTAACTGATGTTTATTGCCTCTTTTCCGTCTTGCGGCCAGTCAAATCTGCCTTTCTCAATGCGGCGCTGCAGCAGCCAGAATCCGTTCACATCCCAGAACAAACACTTGATTTTATTACGGTTGCGATTAAAGAAGACAAACAGGCAGGAACTGAATGGATCCAGGTCAAACTGTTCCCTGACCAGGACGGCCAGGCCGTCAATTCCACGGCGTAAGTCTGTGGCCCCGCACGCCAGGTGTACCTGGCGATTTGTCAGTTCGCCAAGCATGGCCGGTTCAGGACACTGATGACATCCTGTAACTGATCTCGGTCAAAACCCTTCTGGACAACGACCTTGTAGCGACCATCGATTTCAATGCTGATCTGCTCTGCCGTCAGTTCTCCGGGCAGTGGTTTCAAGTCAAATTCCAGCGGCAACCAGCTGATCGGATTTACAGTCTGCTCCTGTCTGGCTGTTTTAGATCGGAAGAGCGTCGTGTAGGGAAAGAGTGTAGATCTCGGTGGT
>CALBTS010000909.1 GCA_937968035.1 uncultured Methanomethylovorans sp. | reverse complement strand
TTCTTTTGTCATATATTATTATTGATGATTGACTCCATGTTACCTGAGTAGTTACTAAAGGTTATGAGTTTTCAAAATTATAAATCCTTCCAAAATCCCTTACCGCCTGAAGAAGTTCATTTTCAGGATCTGCGTGTGGAACCCTGGGAAGATAAAACCAGGTTGAAAATCTTTGTAAATATTTCTGAATTTGTAAATCCTCCGAACATAAATTTCTATATTAAAGATTCAAAAAATTCCATTCTTTCGGAAGTTACATTAATTGAAAATGTTGATAAAGAATTCGTCTTTACAATGCATTTGCGAAACTACACAATCCAAAAAGAATTAACCCTGCATGGAGAAATTTTCTATGCAGATGACATCGGGGTTGTAAATAGCAAAACAATTGGTTTTTCAATATAATTTTTGCTATGAAAAGAATTTCACGGGTTGCGCTGATAACCTTATTTCTTTGTTTAGCCTATACCTTTTCTGGTTGTAATTCAGAACTCCACCTAAACTCAATTCAACCTTCGGCTACTGAACCAATAATAATGGTGGAACAGGTAAGTAAACAAGAAATGGTACCGATTTCTCCAACTTTCCCTGCATTAAGCACGAATAATGAAACCACCAAACCCTCAGAAGCAACAAAAGTTCCTGAAAATAAAAATGAAGTCTATTTTGAAAGTAAGTCCGCAATCCTCAATTTTTCATCGCCTTTACAAGGGATCGAACTGGAAGAATTAGAACTTATCAACTCTAATCCATTTGTCTATGCAGGACCAGGAAAAGATGAGGGTCACCACGGGACAGATTTCTCATTCTACCAGTACAAAACTTTCAATCAAATCGAAAATCTTCCGGTATTATCTATTCTTGACGGAAAGGTTCGTTCTGTCATTGCCAATCGCCCGCCCTATGGAAATATGATAATCATCGAAACAGCTCTTACTGCTTTCCCTGATCATTTTCAAAAGAAATTAGTAGAGAATGTGGTGTTTGAAAACTTACCAAACTATACAAACTTAAATTGCCCAAGTTATTCTTCCTTTAATTATGAGATCGATAAAAATTCATTATCCCTTTATGTTTTGTACGCCCATTTATTTGATGTGCCAGGTTTTAATATCGATGATCAGGTATTGAGTGGAAGCCAAATCGGGAAAGTGGGCAATACAGGCTCATCTGGTAATCCTCATTTGCATCTTGAGTTTCGAATTGGCCCTTCTGACTATAATTTTCCCGAAATGGCTCATTACCACAATAGTGCCACAGACCAAGAAATGGAGAATTATTGTCTTTGGCGTGTCTCTGGATATTTTTCTCAAATTGATCCGATGGAAATGATTCAATATTACTTACAAAATCGTTAATCCCCTTGCCTGTTATCAAGAATTTTAAATGTTACAATCAAAAATAAGCTTTTTAATTTCAATTATCATTCTAACTGTTATACATGAATCAAGAAAACCTCACGAGTGGAAAACGAAACATAATTTGGATCATTTTGGGCACAATCAATCTGGTTTTAATTTTTGTTTTAATTGCCAAACCTGAAATCATTTTTTCCAATCCACAGAATGCAGAAACAGTCTCATTTGATTCAGAAACATTTGTGCCTACCAGTACAGACGAATTAGTTGATTATGTAAAACCCACATCAACATCTATAAAAATTACAACGGATCCTTCTTCTATAGATGAATTTGTCATATTATCTATGAATGTAGACCAAAAATCAAAACTTTATTTATTTGATCCACAAAAAAACTCCTTTACTCAGTTATTTAATGATCCTTATGAAAGAATACATCCTGCTCTAAGTGAAAACCAGGAGATGATTGCCTACAGTGCGAAAATAAATGGCTATTGGGATCTTTACTTCCTCAATCTTGTTTCCGGGATTGAAACCAGAGTTACGGATACGCATGAATATGAAGGAGCCCCAACCTGGTCCCCTGATAACCAATACCTGGCCTATGAATCATATAAACATGGAAACCTTGATATCTTCATTCAGAATATAAGCGATTTGAATATTCCACCAATTCAGCTAACAACCGATGAATTTGCCCAAATCTCACCTGCGTGGAACCCGAAAGGTGATGAGATTGCCTTTGTCTCAACGGAAAATGATGAAGAGGAAATCTACATCGCCAAATTAAGTACATTGGAAAATCGTTTTGTTCAAATCACAGACAGACCCAATCTACCCGATCTTAATCCAAAATGGTCCCCTGATGGTCAGAAAATTTTTTGGATGAGTGAAAGTAATGGATATCCAGTCCTGGTAAGTTCCACACCTACCAATAACTATAGTCTTATCTCTGAGGTAGGGTCGGGTACGGACATCAGCATTTCGAAAATTTCACAATCAATTATTCAGGAAGAGGCAAACCAGTCTTTTCTGATCATCAAAAACACAGAAGAAAATCATCTGTTGTTCCCACCTTACAGATCGGAAGAGCGTCGTGTAGGGAAAGAGTGTAGATCTCGGAGGTGGCCGTA
>CALBTS010000908.1 GCA_937968035.1 uncultured Methanomethylovorans sp. | reverse complement strand
CCACCGAGATCTACACTCTTTCCCTACACGACGCTCTTCCGATCTAAAGAGATTGAAGGCTTCAGAATCCCACACTGGGAAAAGGTCCTTGAGCTTGCCGGAACTGCAGCACGAAATGCCTCCGGAAATAAATCTGTTGGTTGGGATATTGCAGTAACCGAGGATGGCGCTGAACTGATTGAAGGTAACCATAACTGGTGCAAATTGTTATGGCAGTTGCCTGTTAACAGGGGGTTGAAAGCGGAACTTCTGAGATTTCAATAATGGAACGAATCCTATTGTTCATTAAGCATAATCTGGGGTTCATCTGGTCAATCATTGAGAATATGAACAATATTCTCTTTTGTCTCCTGTATAAAAAAAGACTGGACAGAATTACTCAGCAAGTCTTTGAAGAAATTCAGCAGTATCCGATTATCTACAGGAAGATTTCCATTTCCGAATCTGGTAAGCTCTATGAACTGGTTAAGAATCAACCTCCCTCAGATTTAACTTATTTCAAGCCACATTCTTTTGAACTTGACTCAATAAGCAAGCAGACCAGGAAATCCTCTTTTCTTATGATGGGGGCTTTCAGCAATGATATTCTGGTCGGTTATTTCTTTCTTCGAATGTTTGTGAACAGGAAGTGTTTTGTAGGCAGACTGATAGATCAGAATTATCGTGGCCATGGAATAGGGTTGATTATGAATCGAATCATGTATGAGACGGCCTGGAGAATGAAATTCAGGTGTTTGTCGACGATTTCGAGGAAAAACCATTCAATAATGAGGGCGCATTCCGGCAACAGGAATATGGTCGTACTAAAAGAACTGAAGGATGACTACCTGTTGGTGGAATTCCTTCCTGACAATCTTATGACAGGTAAAACCCCGCAATAGATACTGCCCGATTTAATATGTAAGTCTGCGTGAAACATGCTTTTCAAAAGAACATTTGATATTCTTGCGTCATTTTTTGGACTTATAATATTATCCCCTCTTCTATTGGTTGCAGGATTATTGGTCAGATTCAGTTCTGAGGGACCGGTCCTGTTCAGGCAAGAGAGAACGGGGCGACACGGTATACCATTCACAATCTATAAATTCAGAACGATGTTTGTAGACCATGGTGGAAGTTCAGTTTCGGTTAAAGGGGAGAAGAGAATAACACCGATAGGGGCAGTTCTTCGAAAATTTAAAATTGATGAGTTCCCGGAGCTGTGGAATATACTAATCGGTGATATGAGTTTTGTTGGTCCCCGTCCTGATATGCCCGAATACGCTGCTCGTCTTCAGGGTAAACAGAGAGAGATTCTTACTGTCAGACCAGGCCTCACCAGTCCTGCTTCAATAAAATATGCCAGGGAGGAGGAACTTTTATCCCTGGTGCCTGATCCACAGAAGCATTTCGATGAGGTTATCTGGCCAGATAAAACGCGTATGAATTTGGAATACATAAAAAGGAGAACCTTCATAGGTGATATTGTCCTTATTTTTAAAACAGTGTTTTAATTCCAAACATTATTCCTGAGAAATGAATGGGGAAGTAGATTCTTTCTATCGTAGAATATTGGGTGAAATCATTACAGACAGGACAGCTTCAATACTTGTTTGCGGTGGTGATATTACAGATAAAGAGATGTTCGCCAGTTTGGGGTATCTGAATGTTGTGATATCGGGGATGGAAAAGCGTGTCTACGACTATAGCCCTTATGTTTGGAGAGAAGAAAATGTTGAATCGCTTTCTTTGCCAGACAAATCAGTTGATTATGCAGTAATACATGCAGCAATTCATCACACCCACTTACCTCATAAGGTGTTGACTGAGTTATATCGTGTTTCAAAAAAAGGAGCATTAGCCTTTGAAAGTCGCGATTCACTTCTTATACGTATCGCAGAACGTTTTTGTTTAACTCAGGCCTACGAAGTTGCTGGGAGTTATTCGGGTATGGGGGTTAATGGCACTGATATTCCGAATTTTATATATAGGTGGACTGAAAGGGAGATAAGGAAGACAATAAGTTCATATTCGCCTTTTTTCGAACATCGGATATTATTTAGATATGGTACTGTATGGCCGGGTGGCCCTGATTTGTCGAGGTCAAAGAAGCTAATAATTAAATTAATACGACCCTTATACTGCGCATTTGTAAAAATTTTCCCCAGGCAGCAAAATCAATTTGCTTTTTTTATTGAGAAACCTTCAATCCCTGAATCACTTTTACCTTGGCTTGTTTTCAATGAAGTTAAGCAAAAGATAGAGGTTGATAGAAGGTGGATAAGCTTAAACTACACTAAATCAAGAAATAGGAAAAACTAAATTACCGATAGGCAGTTTGACCTGTTAATTGTGGAATCACCTTTTGATAAATTTCCTTGTATCTAATATTTTCTTTCCTGAAGAAACGGCCAGAACATAATTCCCTGCCGGTAATGAGCTTAAGTTGAATTCTGCATTCACCTCATACCCGTCTCTCTTCTCGTTGTATAAGGTTTGTCCTGATAAACAATAAATTGTAAAAAGCCTTTCAGAATCACTTGCTTCTGCCATCTCAACCGTAAATTGGCCATCATTTGGGTTTGGATAAAGACTCAGTATTCGGTAACCTGGAACTTTTGTGTCGATAACTTTAAAGTCCACTTCTGATGACCGCGAGACCGCTCCGAGATTATCTGTGGCAATTGCCGTTATGATAAAAGTACCTGTATCAGCATTTTGCCAGTTATAGATATAAGGAGCTTCTGTCAATTCTGCCAGGATTACATCACCACTCTTAAATTCAATCTTACTGATCGACCCGTCAGGGTCTGACGCTTCAGCCTCCAGGACAATTGTTTCACTTGTCTTGAATTTTCTCCCTTTATTGGGGTTCTTTATTGTTACTACAGGGAGTTGGTTCACTACAGGTGCGGCTTTTTCAACCACTACATTGACTGAAGAGGAAAAAGTTCGTGCATTCTGATTATCAGTGGCAGCTGCGGAGATCAGATAAGTACCTTCAGGCACATTTTTCCATGTGAACGAATAAGGAGCCGATGCTACCTCGCCCAGCTTGGTCTGGCCGCTGTAAAATTCAACCTTAGAAATTGTCCCATCAGTATCAGAGGCACTTGCATCTATTGTTATTGTCGCCGGAGCATAGAATGCAGTGGTCTTTGTCGGAGAGGAAATATTCACAATAGGTGGTTGATTAGGAGTGACCGAACAGTTATTGATAACGGTCTGTGCAGAAATGGTAGTGGCCTGGCCACCCTCAGGGGTCTGCAGAGGAGTTGTTGCCGGTTTGGTATAAGCCACGGTAACCGCATCTCCATAGGCCACCGGACTGGCCAGGGTTAGTGTTACCTTTGTTCCGGAGACGGCTACGGAGCTGACACTCCTTGTTAAAGTATTGACCTTTACTGAGAATGCTGAAGTGGCTGGCACAATACCTGCAAGGGTGAGGCTGTAAGTCATTTCAAGTTTTGTCGGGGTAGCATTCTGGATTACCGCACTTGTGAATACCGGGACAGATGCAGCCACGTTATTGGTTACATTACGTGCAGAGAGAGTCTCTGCCTGGGCACCGTCAGGGGTCTGGAGGGGATTGGTTGCGGGTTTGGTATAAGCTACGGTAATCGCATCTCCATAGGCCACCGGACTGGCCAGGGTTAGTGTTACCTTTGTTCCGGAG
>CALBTS010000907.1 GCA_937968035.1 uncultured Methanomethylovorans sp. | reverse complement strand
ACCACCGAGATCTACACTCTTTCCCTACACGACGCTCTTCCGATCTTCCTTAAGTTTTTTGCATAATTCAAAGCCATCCATTTTGGGCATCATCACATCGCTGATAATAATATCGGGGATTTCTTCCACAGCAAGGTGATAACCTTCAATCCCGTCCCTGGCTGCGTATATAGAAAAATAGTTATGATAACAGGCTTTCAGGTAACCAACAACATCCGGATTGTCTTCAATAATCAACAAACGCTTTTGATCTTTTGAAGTGATCTGGAGCACATCATCCGGTGAATCATATCCGGTTTCTATTTCCGCTCCTTCAGCTGGAACCGGTTTTTCCGTGACGGCATTGCAGGGCAGTTTTACCGTAAAAACGGTTCCGACACCCGGAGTACTGCTTACTTCTATCGTGCCCTTCAGCAGGTGTACCAGTTCCCTCGTTATGGCAAGACCAATTCCTGCTCCGCCTTCCTTTCGCGTGATTTCGCCGTCTACCTGGTAGAACTTGTCGAAGATGGTTTCCTGTTTTTCCGGTGGAATTCCAATGCCGTTGTCTTTAACCTCCACACAGATATTCTCGTCCTTATGGTAAACCCTCAAACTGATCTGTCCGCCGTCAGGCGTGAATTTAATGGCATTGCCTATCAGATTCGAAACAATCGATGCCAGCTTTTCAGGGTCGAATTCGATTTCGTACGACTGGCTTTCGGAAGAAAACCGCATGGAGATATTCTTTTCTTCGGCATAAAACTCCTGTAATTGAAAAACATATTTCAGGAAAGGAATAATGTTGGCGCTTATTTTATTCACTGACATCCGACCCGATTCCAGCTTGCTCAGGTCAAGCATCTGGTCAACAAGCTGAAGAAGGTTTTTTCCGTTTTTAATAATCGTATCCATCTTCCCGGGAATGTTGTTCTGACGGTTATCTTTTACCGAACCGGCCATGCCCAGGATGACTGTCAGGGGTGTGCGGAATTCGTGAGTGATATTGGTATAAAGCCGCGTTTTTGCATCACTGATTTCTTTTTGCCGTTCGGCCTCCCTCCGTTCCAGGTTGGTATAAATCTGCTGGGCCATCAAGGCAAAAACGAAAAAAACGATTGTTGTGATCAGCAATGTTACAGCGTACAAAATCAGATTCCAGTCCGGTGAGATTAAATCTTTCCCGGGCAGATTTCTGTCTGCAACCGCCAGGTAAACAACGGAAAAAAAATAGGCGGAAAAAACCGGTAGAATCCAGCGGTAATTTTTAAAGCTAAGTGATCCCAGAACCGGTATAATCCCTACAAGGATTATTCCACCGCAGGTCAGAATACCTCCGGTATGATAGGTGAAATAAAATACAATAACCTCTAATCCAAGATCTTTTGCCAGAATTAAATACTTGATTTTCTTTATGAAAAGATAAATAACAAGCACCACTGATGCGAAAATTATGCCTGTAAGCCCGAAATATCCAATGACAGGGACATTTCCGATGACAGACTCAATGAGACAAATGATCATACCGCCAAGAAAACCCATCTGCGTTTTGAAATGGAATTTTCTCATCTCTTTCTCTGATGCATCGAACCTGTCGAAAAGAAGATAATTCAGCCGGGCTTTTGTATGCTGGTGTATAGGTATGGCATCCATAACAGTTCACCAATATTTAATCGAATTATCAATAAAATTAAAGTGTTTTCATGAATATAACCAAATCAATTCCAAACTTTTATAGGATAAGTATGGGATAAGAAGTATGATTCAAATGCTTTGTTATCCTTATGTTTAATTTTGCCATATCGATAAGCTGGTCACATAATAAGTTATCAGACTGATAATATGATTAATACCGAATTAGTACCTGACAAATTTTTTCAGAACGAAGCCTGTTCCTGCCTGAATTCTTGCCAGATAAACGCCCGCGGGAAAATGACTTATATCCAACCGGTTTTGAGCGCCATTCAAACTGACAGTGTAAAGTATTCTCCCCTGGATATCCATGATTTCAAGAGTTGAGTTTTTTATTTCATCAGGTAAATTCAGGATTAAGTAATCATGGACCGGGTTTGGGTACAATTCAACTTCATTCTTCATTTTTATCTCAGTGCCATTTGAAAGTCCTATGGCTCCCTGACCATTTAAAGGATTCAGGTTGTCAAAAGCAGTTGAAAGGCTCATGGCGCTTGAAATCCCTGAATGATTAAGGTTGTCAATACTACGGAAGTGATTCAGGCCAGATTCGTTGAAAGATGCCAGTCCGTCTCCTGTCCCTATCCATTTTGTTCCATCAGAATCGACAGCAATTATAAAAACCTTTTCAGAAGGCAAGCCGGAATTTGATGTCGTATATAAATCCCAGGTTGAACCATCGTAAGAAACAATTCCTTCCTGTTGAAGCTTATTGAACCAGCATCTGCCTTCTTCATCAACAGCAATTAAATTATGAGTAATCTTTGGCATAATTATGTCTGACCAGGAATTGGTTACTGTATTGAGTTTACGCACCACTCCCTGAAAAGGAACCTGAATCCATGGATCTCCCAGGTTGTCAATATATATGGCCTTGTAAAATAACGGGAGTTTTTCAGGAATGCATGACATCCAGTTATTGCCATCGTACTTTACCAGAGCATTATAAGTAGAGTCTAACAATCTCACATTACCGTAATTTCCTATCCAGATATTTCCGTCTTTATCTGAAGTAACCTGGGATACATGATCATAAACAAGCCCTGAGTTTTCAGAGGTATATTGAATTAAGCCGTTCTGTTCCAGTTTATATAAATGGCTATATAATAGCTGGCCGAAGGACATTCCATCTATTGCCGTTATCCATTTATTATTGTTTCTATCGACAGCTAATGAAGTAACCGGTCCTGTTCCCCTGAATTCAATTTTATTCCAGGTTTCGCCATCAAACCCAAAAATGCTATTCATCTGAAGGTTTGATCTTACAATCCATTTAACTCCATCTTTATCAACTTTTAAGAAGGCAGTTGTACTTACAAATATTTCAGGAAGCTGATAAGACGAAATGATATTATCCTTCGTGTTCAGGCTTACCAGGAAGCTATCTGTAGTTACCCAGACATATTCATTTTCAAAATCAATTGATTTTACTGCATGGCCCTGGAGGAATACATTCCAGTTATCTCCCTGTGCGGCCAGACTGAAGGGCAGGCAGATTGTTGCAAGTAAAAGAAGAATGCATTTCATGACGCATCATTTTAGTTAATACTCAAACTTAAATTTAGGTCGGCAGCCATGAAGCGGTTTGCTGCTTTTTCCGGGATAGTTGCTGATTCTTCCGAATCTGTTAAGGTATTTTCAGTGAAGCAACATGTTCTTTATTTGATTTTTAAGCACCGGACATGTTTCGGCCCGGTGCGTTGTGCCTGAGTTATCCTGGTCATCATTTTATGACAAGCGTAATGTATCCCTCTTCTTCCCAGCTTCCGATTCCGGTCTCAGGGTCGATTGTGGCATTCATCATGACGGCACTCCCGGTTACTCCTTCAAACCGGCCGGTACCGTCAATCACATCACTGTACCCCGAAATATCTCCGTTCACAGCATTGATCCATATGTGATTTTTCACGAACATCTTTTCACCGCTCATGTTCTGAAGAATCACATTGGTATTCATATATATAACCGGTCCCTCCGGTGTCATTGTGAATTCACAGTACTCCTTTTCAAATGTGCTGTTTTCCGGATCAAATTTCCCCAGGATGTTTTCATGACCGCTAACCCGTCCGCTTCCGGGGACTGTAACTCCTGCCTCAGCCGGAGAACACAAAACTACAGACCCGTCATTGTCGGGAATCGCCTTAACACAACCTTTTACATGAAGGGTAATGGTTTTTTCAAGTCTTGCACTTTTTTCAACCGTGGTCATGCCATTCTCGGGTTCAACAAAGTTATCCTGGCAGGCAACGGTCAGGATAAGTACTCCTGCAGATAATAAACAGACTCGTTTCATGATTTTTGCTTTTAGTTAATAATCAAACCCAAATTTAGGTCGACAGCCATGAAGCGGTTTGCTGCTTTTTCCGGATTAGTTGCTGATTCTTCCGCAGTTATGAAACTTAGCCTGTAAAACCATACAGATTGATTAACATTCGGCCAGTCATGTATGCTGTATAGTATTTTACTTAACAATAGACATTTGTAGCCGTCTGTAGGGGGTCAATTATGTTCGGCGGGAAGTGGTCAAGGGGATCGGCTTTTACACCCGGATGAGAGATCTCCATGTTGGATGGGGTCTGGTGAGGGTCGAAGGTGGATCCTCGTTCTGGGCCAACCAGATTATGAGACAAACCCTCCGAAATATTCAGTTATTAATATTGTTCGTGGATTCGGATCCCAATCATGCCAGATGGTTTTTCATTCAGACAAAATTATGGTCTGACTTGATTTTAAATACGAAAAGATAACTGCTACTAAATAAATTTCACATAAATTAGACAGGACTGACGGAAATTGTAACATGTTGTAGCATTTATAATCACCTTGATACTAACCCTATAACCTTGTCCCATATGAAAAAGAGACAACAAATTAGCACGATCTTGCTTGTGGCTGCTTTATTGCTGATAATTTCAAGCGGTTGTAAAAAGAATGATGAAGAACCCTTAGTAATAAAAGACGGTGATGGCAATGTTTACACCTCTGTTACTATAGGTAATCAGGTATGGCTCAAGCAAAATCTGAAGACAACTAAATTCAATGACGAGACAACCATCCCCCTTGTTACAGGGAACACCGATTGGAATAGTCTTTCAGCTCCTGGTTATTGCTGGTATAATAATGACGAGGCTACATATAAAAGTGATTATGGTGCCCTGTATAACTGGTATGCGGTAAGTACAGGTAAGCTGTGCCCCAAAGGATGGCATGTAGCTACAAATGATGAAATTGATATTCTGGTTGACTTTCTGGGTGATTATAATACCGCGGGAGGCAAACTTAAGGAGAAAGGAACAACACACTGGAACAGTCCAAATGAAGGGGCAACAGATGATTACGGTTTCTCATTTCTTCCAGGTGGTTACCGTAATTACACTGGGACTTTTTCGGAAATTCGGATTAATGGTGTATGGTGGAATATAACTGAAGATGCAGGGCATGATATGGGGTATATCAACATACTTTACAAAGATTTTGCCCGCATAGCAGAAAACTCTGAAGTAAATAAGAAAAACGGCTACTCTGTAAGGTGCCTTAAGGATTGAACAAAAACAACCTGAGCACAGTAAATTGGGAGAATAAGGTATAATAGTCAGTACTTGATCTGACAGTAGGGGTATTTTCACTAACCATTTACCGCTTCAGCAAAGTTATCTTCCTCTTCGATTCCCGCAAGGCTGGTATGAACGGATGATAAGTTTATTGAAAATATTCTGCGGAATATGACAGATGATCAATTATTTTCGGCATGAAGTGGTCAATGGCTTCCGTCTTTGCAGACGCAGGGTTTTCAGTTCTTGTTTTGCAGTCTCAAAATGTAATTGTTACTTTCAGTATGATAGTACCTTTTTATCTGTACGAAACCATAATTTTCATAAAAAGACCTCCCTATCGTATTTCTTTCAAAAACTTCCACCTCTAATTCACCATGAAGTTCCTTAACAAAATCTACCAGCTGTGTTCCAATTCCTTTAAAATGGTTATCTGGCATCACAAACAGACCTCCTATCTCATTTCCAAGCATACTAATAAAGCCAATTACAGAATTATTGTCTTCGTAGACCCAGGTCTCTGCATTTGGAATATAAAGATCTCTCAAATCCCTCATTGCCTTTTCTACAAAATCCGTTTCTAAAAATGGATGAGCCAAGCTTGATGCCTGGTACCAAATATTCATTATCGCATCGGTATCTTTTTCATGTCGTCTCCTGATCATGTGCCCGGATCTTGATGTGTTACTTTCGCTTTTCAATTTTGAGTACAACCAGTTTATATGTCTATTAAGCCTGAGCAAGTTAAACTTAAATGAGGTAATATTCACATGAGGGTGTGTAAAACCCACATGAAGAATGAAGAGTCACATATCGTGGTTACAGTCAGTGAAGAAGTGCAAAAGCCATACAGGTTGACCACATTCGGCTGCTCAGATGCCCAAAATTACAATTTACATATTATCAGTCACTTGAAGCCGCAAATAGGTGGTTAATTATTTTCGGCGCAATGTGGTCAGATTATCCGGCGTATGCATCCACAGCTCAAATCTCCAGACAAATTCTTCCAGAAATTCCGTCTTCCCTCTTCTCAGGTAAGGTTAGAGTTCCAGCTTTGGCCTTTAAGATTCTATTCTGAAGCCCGTATTGTTGATAATTTTGAGTTTATCTTCTTGATCTCGCCTATCCCGCCTGTCTATCTTTGAATAAAAACGAAATAAATCAATTATGAGAGGTAACGCAACAATCCAATCCATTGTTACCATTATGGAAGAAGCATGGAAGAATCCATCCATGAGCTCTGAGGAAGCCCAAGATAAAATTCTGACTGTAATCTCTTATTCAGCACTTCTATACTCAACAGATAAAGATGGGCAGAATAGCCATACTTTACACAAGCTTATAAATGAGGTAATATTGCCGTATGTAAAGGCAAGAGATAAAAATAATTCTGATGTTTATGATATTTGTAAAATAGTATTGGAGAATTGGGACAATCTGGAATAGTTAATCGTTGAGCCCCAAAAAAAACATGGCACTATTTCAAACCCTTCCCAACCTCCCCTTCTCAGGTCAGTTTAAGGTCTCAAACCTGACCCCTAAGAAAAGATCTCCAGGTTGGATGGGGCTTGGTGAGGTTTAAGGGAGAACCGAAGGACTCGGCAAGATAAGTCTTGCTGTCAAGTTTGTGTTTCAGACATGAATTTGCGTACTTTGTAAGATTACGAAGATCGGAAGAGCGTCATGTAGGGAAAGAGTGTAGATCTCGGTGGTCGC
>CALBTS010000906.1 GCA_937968035.1 uncultured Methanomethylovorans sp. | reverse complement strand
CTTCCAATTTTGTTATCGCATTGGCTATAACGTTCGGCGGTATGTGGCGTTGGCGCAGCTTCGGGGTGGCATGTGTTTTTGCAGGCTGGCTTGGAGAGCTCAGTCTTTCTCTAAATTACTTATGGTCATTAGGGGCAAAAACCATGACACCAAGAGGGAGTCCCCGGCGGGAGCCGGGGCAGCATGTGCCGCCAGCCACAGAACTGTTCTATTTAGCCAGAAAATTCTCGCGGCACAGAAGCCAATGACATATACCGACCTGTTAGCCCCAGTGAATTACTTTCTTAACACTCGAGATTTTGTAAGCTTTCTTGAGCTATGGTGTACAGTTAAGATATTGATCAGATCTTCATTGGCGATCTGGTAGATAATTTTATAGTTACCTTGGATAATTTCTCTGATTTTGTCTTTATGACCAGCTTCCGGCACTTTACGTCCTATTCTTGGATTTTCTTCCAATAGATGCGCCGCATTCATTAAACGCTGGATTGTTAATGATGCGTATTTGACAGAATCTTTCTCAATGAACTCTGCAATATTTTTGAGATCATTAACCGATCTGTGAGTCCAATTGATTACAGCCATTTCTTGAGCTGATCTTTTACTTGTTGTGTAGAGTAGACTTTACCTTCCTCAACTTCCTTAAGACCCTTCTCAATTTTATCTAGAACAACCAATTCTTCAACCAGCTGATCAACTGTGAAGCTATCAGGCAATCTGTCAATGGTCTTTTTTACTTTTTCTTTGGTCAACATATTCAAATCCTCAATTATTATGTAAAGATACTCATTATTCCGGCCGAATTGATTTTGGCTGATACCTTATCATTGGGGCTAACGGCCCGGCGGTATAATTTCGTAAGCGTTACTCGACGAAGCATCCGGGCAGGGTCCTGGTACTTTAGCCATAAAGCTGTCACGGTGCGAGGAGAGTACGGCGCGGTTTTTGCCGTCCGGGTACAAACTTTGTGGCCTATACGAGTGTCGCGGTACAATGTTGATCGGGAACAGGTAATAAGTCAAGTTATACAAAGTTTTAATGCGGGCACTGGCGCGGTCGCGGTATAAGCTATTACAAAGCTGTCAAGGGAGTAGGAGCAAAAGCAAAAATCGTGACGAGCTTATGAATTATACCGTCCGTGTTATGGGCCAGGCCTGTTTATTTGTCTAGATACCAGAAGATTGTCAAGGTGTGCGAATATTCTTTTTATTTGATAGTCCTGGTGCAGAAATTATATTGCGACGGCGCGAAGGAGAAAAATTTTAAAATTCTATTGTGTCTGATTTGCAAGCTCTTTGCCAAAGCTTTGAGTTCAGGGCTAGCCTGTGGAGCTTTGGCAATGTGCTTGCAAGTAGTAAGGTATAATTATCTTTCTTTCCATATTGCTTCAATCGATTTTGATTTTAGCATAAAAGTATTGATTGCAGATAATCAATGGCCTTGTGATAAATCTCTTCAGACCTCTTATATAATCCGGAGCATTCGGGCGGAGCTGCATCGAGATCATAACGGGTTCCCTCGCCACCCCAGGCACGGCATGCACCTCCACAAATATAACGGTATTTGCAGGTTTGACATTTTTTATTTGTATCAACAGTATGTTTTTGAAGATCCCGGAATTCTTCAGAATCCAATATTTTTCTTAATCCATATTCTATAACGTTACCAAGGCATGAATGAGGTTTTTGATAAGCGTAACATGGAAAAGCATTCCCGTCAGGTTCAATATAGAGGTTTTGCCCGAGGCCGCAGGAGTTTGCCGGATTAATTCCCCTGATAATAAGTTCTTCGGCATCCATAAAGCTGTTTATTGCTTCGGATACGGGGGCTTTATCCCATTTTTCAGCCCTGCCGATGGGCAGCACCGGACGGAACCTTACCATTCTAATATCAAGCTTGCGGGCCAACTCATTGGCAGAATGAGCAAGATCGTTGATCTGATCTTCATTCGAAAAAACACTGCTTAATGATAATCTGGCAGCGTTGGGAACTGATCTGCAGACTGACTGATATTTTTCAAGGTTTTTAGTTGCAGCATCATATGTGCCAGGCCCTCTCCGTTTGTCATGGTACTCCCTGTCGCCGTCAATACTGACTATTATTTTAGTGAATGCTGCAGCAAGTTTGATCAGATCATCCTGTGAGAGTGATCTGACAAAATTTGAGCGTAAGACCAGGTGCATCGGTGAAACCTTTGTCTTAAGGCCGATAAGTTGTTCAAGCAAATCATCCATACCGGGATGGAGTAAAGGCTCCCCGCCGGTAAAAACTACCTGCCTGAACTTCATTTCATGAGCTTCCTTAACCATCCGGATGATATCACTGACCGGCATGAACAGGTTATTCGCTTTCTCTGCTGTTGCATAGCAATGATTACAACTGAGCTGGCATTTGAAAGTCAGGTGGATATACAGATTATTCAGTATTCCGTTTGTCCTGACAAGATTATTTTTGATATTCAGAAAATGACTGTCTGTAACCCGGATACCTTTCAGGGTCAATGCTTCAACAGCTTTTTCGATTGAAGGATTAGCTGCAAGCTCAACATACGAGATGATGCGGATAGCGTTTTCCGCGATTTTTACCGGGTGGGTATCCATGCGGGTAAGTTCAGTAAGAGCTCCCTTTCTCAGAAGGGGATTCCCGCTACGGCCCGAAAAAGGTTTTTCCGTTACAGCCTTTAAATTGTCTTCAGATTTCATTTCATTCAGCAATCCTGTTTTGATCTTGTCAAAGATCATCTTGTAGGCTGTGCAGTATGGATCGATATCACTCCCGGCTGCCCAGGCATTATAAGTGCATCCTCCTCTACAGCAATTAAAATATTCACATGCGGAACATTGGCTTTTTACCGCTTCCTGCCGACAGATAAACCTTCGGGCTATATCTCCTGTACTCAGGTCTTCAAGTGAAGGCTCAGACAGAATATTACCCATTGAAAAAGCCGTATCCCCGCAGAAACGCTGACAGGGATAGATATAACCATCGGGATCAACGGCAAGGAACATGCCGAAACAGTCCTTGAAGGTGCATACCTGTCCTTCCTGTTCCGTAAGGGACCGGATCATCTGGTCGAGGGTGCTGATCTTTATGTAATGTCTGTATTTAACATAGAGATCAAGTACGTTGCACAGAAGTTGTCCGAGATCTTCCGGCGATAAATTATATCTGCTTTTTCCCGCGTTAATGGCTTGCAATGAGCCGTGTATTGAAAAAGAGAGACGGTTGCTGACAAAAAAATTGAATATATCTCTGTATTTACTGACGGTATCAGGAGTAAATGTGCAGATGCACCCCGGTTTCAGATCATATTTCTCAGCCATTCTTAATCCCCGCATAGTATTTCTGAAATAGCCTTTTCCCCGCTGATTGTCGTTTATTTCTTCCGGCCCGTCCAGGCTGGTACCGATCGAAACATTGAATTCCTTAAAAAGACGACACAGATCATCGGTCAGGTTCCAGAGGTTTGTCTGAATGCTGAAGTCTGTTTTTATATCCCTGCATGTATTGGTTATGCCTGATAATACTTGTCTCCAGATCGGCAGACCGGCCATTAAAGGTTCTCCGCCGTGGAAGGTGACCTTAAGATGCTTCTGTCGGGTGGTGGTAATGAGCCTTTTCATGAACAGGATTAAATGATCAACCATATCAGGGTGAACGGTTTTTCCCCTGTTTGGGCCAAAGCAATAGGAGCACGAAGCATTGCATGCAAGACTCAGTATCGGCATAAACTGGACTTTATCCCAGGAAACCAGGCTCATTGCTCATATTTTGAGTTCAGGGGGAATGGGCAGTCCGATGCCCACATCCGCATGCTGACGGGTATCAGTATGACAGTGTCCACGTTCATCACTTACGTTTACACCGCCATATAGCCGGTCATCATGAGGGATTTCAATGATCTTAACTGCTTCGCGCCATGCATTGCTCAACAAAGAGGTATCCTGACTTACAAGCCTGATCAGTTCAACAGCAGCCTTCCGCCTTATATTCCAAGATTTATCGTGCAGGCAGTTTAACAGAATATCATATAATCCGGGATATTGTAGTTTTATAAGGATACTTAAAGTCTCTACTCTTACCCGGACATCTTCATCTTTTAATACATTAACAAGTGATTCAGCCATGGAGGAATCTGTTATTGTGGAGAAAGTTTGAACTGCCTGCAGCCTTACATCCGGATCATTATCTTTCATAAGATCTGTCAATAAAGTCAAAGCGTCGTTGTTCTTAAATTCATACATGGCTTTAAGAGCTTTAATTTTGCTTTTTTCATCGCCAGCTGTACAAGCCTTAAAAAGAATATCCAGAGCCCAGGGTTGACCTGAATCACGCAGGTCAATAAAATCAGTTGGCCATCCCTTTATGATGGTCTGCCAGTGATCCTCTCCCAGAATTGCCAGGGACTTTGCGGCATTTCCCCTAACTTCTTCGTAACCGCTGTAAAGAAGTTCTTTAAGAGATTCAACAGCCGTTTTGTCTCCTAATATCCCAAGAGCTTTCGCGGCTTCTGCCCTATACTCCGTTTCAGGCCTGTTCAACACTTTGAGCAGTATCTTAATAATCCGGTTATCACCGGATCTTGCCATCCGGATAAAATCACTTTCGGGATAAGTATAACCCAGGATAAAGTTATCTTCCCCGTTAATTATTTTTTTCCATTGAGCTTCTCCGAGAGCAGCCAATGAATTTGCCACCCATCCTCTCATTATTCCGTTTTCACTCAGCATCTCAATCAGGTAGTCGATGGCTCCCGGATCGCCAAGTGCTCCCAGAGCTTTTACGGCATCTAACCGGACGAAATAATCTTCGTTATGTAACTTATTAAGAAGGGATTCAAGATTACCGGAAGAATTCTGCTTTTCACTCATAACCTGTGATTTTATTTATTACCTATCAATACAAAACTGATTATTTCAATTCTTTAGGTATTTTTAGTCCGATACCATAATCTATATGTATAAAAGTATCATTATGACCGCAATCGTTCTGATGAGTATAGTCAATACCGCCTTCATGATCTCTGTGTGGATTCTGAATGCTTTCAGAAATGGTTTTCCATTTACTGCTGACAATGGAAAAGTCGTTTTTTGCCAGATTGACAAGAATTCTGGCGGCAGCTTTTCTTACCACTGATGTTTTGAAATTCAGTAAACTTATCAGTGGCTCAACCGTTTCACTTCCACCAATACTATCCAGAGCGCGAGCAATTGCCAGCATTTTTTCTTCACGTTGTTTAACATGTCTGTAAGGTGAGCTCATGAGTTTCCAATCGGGATTTTTTTCATTATACTTAGAGATATGTGATGCTATCTCATTGCCTTCTTTTTCTATCTGGGAAACCAGGGCTTTGACAGCTCTTTTATCCCTGATTTTGCCCAGGGCTTCGATTATGATAATAATGCAATCGGTGGGGGTGCGATCCAGTGTCTCAAATGAGTCAATGAGAGCTTCAACCGCCAGGGGGTTCCCTGCTTCACCCAATGCTTTTGCCGCTTTGATACGGATCGTATAATGGTATTTTACATTACTTAATGCTTCAATCAGAAATCCAACTGCTTCATCATCATTGATCTTTCCCAGGGCTTTCAGGGCGATTTCATTTTCATCGGAAATTTTAGATCGTAATTCCCAATCTGTGTTATTATTCAAAATATTAAAATAATTATTGATAATATTTATTAATATTTTAACTGCCACAGGATTTGAAGAGGTGCCCAGTCTGCCATAATCCTCTGAATTACCTTTGATAAGATTTTTCCACATTGGCCAACCAAGTTCCGCCAGGGCTCCTGCCGCAGCTTTTCTGACATGCCCAGAATCCGCCAATGCTTCATTCAAAGGTTCAATAGCTTCCGAATTATCGAGTTTCCCAAGACCCCTGGCGGCAGCCGCCCTTGCTGCATCGATCCACAGCTTGTTTTCTTTCAGGGTATCGATTTTTAATATTTTAATCAGCGATTGTAAAATGCGCTGATCGCCCGATTCCCCAAGACGTTCAAAATCATTATAATCCCCTTTGACAAAATTCTTCCAATGCGGTTCCCCCATCCCGGCAAGCGCTTCAGCCGATTGGATACGTACACTGCCGTCAGAGTCAGTCAAACGACTAATTAACTTTTCGATAGCACTTCGATCTCCAATCCTGTCAAGAGCCACAACAGAGGCTTTTCTGATCTCCTTGTCACCACTGTTGATAAAATCCAGGAATAAATCGGTATCATCCGGATTCTGCATTTCTCCAAGTATCTCGAGGAGAAAATGTTTCTTAGGAAGATTGGGATCTGAAATAAAATTCAACAATACTTTTCTTGTTACATGATTCTTCGCTTTGCCCAGAGTTAATTGAATCTGCGGGCTGCCATCCCAGCTGTAAATTATATTTGTGATTAATGAACGGATCACACGCTCATCTTCTGAACAGGCAAGATTTTCTATGTCTTTATCATCACCCCTGACGATCTCCTGCCACTGAGGTTCTCCACGCCTGGCAAGAGAATCTGCAGCAGCTTTTCTGAAGCCGGGATTATTATGATACAGAAGATTCAGAAGTATGTCTGTTGCCCGCTTATCGCCCAGATTACCAAGAGCTTCACAAGATGCCAGCGTCAAACTGTCAAAACCGCTTTTAAGACTTGAGACCAGGATATCAAATGCGACGGGCTCCCCTGATTCCCCTAGTCTTTTAATCGCTGTGATACGCTTTCGAGTGATTGCACCTTGTGTGGCCTTCTTAATAAGGCTTCGTAACCGCATTTTTCTTATGAGATTCATATCCTTCGGATTTTGCAGTTTAAAAATAAATTTTACTCCAGGCTATCAAATTTAAAACATTTAATATGTCTTTACAATCTGGACTTATACCTTTCGAAGGGGTACCGGTAATTAGTTGATCCTTATTAACATCTAATAGATTGATTGTTAATAACTTATATTC
>CALBTS010000905.1 GCA_937968035.1 uncultured Methanomethylovorans sp. | reverse complement strand
CTGCACAGTGGCGATCCATCGCTCTATGGTTCTATTGTGGAGCAGATAGAGGAATTGAAGAAGTTCGATGTTGAAGTTGAGGTAATTCCGGGTGTATCCTCAGTGTTCGCAACCGCAGCAGCACTCAGGACGCAGCTTACTCTTAACAATGTTACAGAAACCCTAATTATCACAAGGCCTGCAGGCAAGACCCTGGAAGAGGACCAGATCAAGGAGCTTTCCCGGCATAATGCCACGATGGCGGTTTTCCTGGGCACGCAGAAGATAGAGGAGATCATGAAAAAGGTGGAGTACAGTCCTGATACTCCGGTGGCTGTGGTCTTCCACGCATCCTGGCCTGACCAGAAGATCGTCATCGGCACTGTGGCCGACATTGCTCAGAAGGTCAAGGATGAAGGTATAAAGCGTTCAGCCATGATCCTCATCGGAGGGGTGGTAGACCCCAAGAACTATGGGAGGTCTTACCTATACGGAGTAGCACAAGAACCGCTGTCATAACCTTTGAAAGGAACCTGGAGGTTGCTCAGCGGATAGCCAGGCACATTGATGCAGATGTCCTGCTATACGAAAGAGAGATCTTCAGGAAGGCATTTGAGGAATACGATGCAATAGTGGCGGTGTTCGCAACTGGTATTGTGGTGAGGGACATAGCACCACTTATTCAGAATAAATGGAAGGATCCTGCTGTAGTTGTAGTGGACTCTAACCTGAACTTCGCTATTTCCCTTCTGGGGGGACATCACGGTGCCAACGAGCTGGTCCGCAGGATAGCGGAAATTGGTGCCATTCCTGTCATCACCACAGCCACCGAGGTGCATAACCGCAACTCTGTGGAGGGCATTGCTAAGGCCCTGGGATGCGATATTGTCAACAAGGATTCCACCCGGCAGGTCAACTGTTCCCTGCTGGAACAGGATGTGGAAGTGCTCGAGATAAAAGGTCCCAAGATCGTGGTAGTTGGTGATGATGTGTCTGTGCTGAAAAAGGAAAAGGCGGAAAACAGATGATCATAGGTATCGGAGCCAGGCGAGGTGTCAATAAAGAAGAGGTAATATCTGCCATTGAGGCTGCACTTGCAGAAGTGGAAAAAAAGATCGATGACATAGATATATTTGCCTCATCAAAATTGAAGGAAAACGAGACTGGCCTGCTTGAAGCTGTTAATCTGCTTGGAAAGGACATCAAGTTCCTTTCCGAAGAAGAAATCAATCTTTATGACGCGCCATCTGGGTCCCAGGCAAATCGGTTCGGTTTGACAGGGGTGGCAGAACCATCTGCCTTGGCGCTTTCTAAAAAAAAGGAATTGATCTTAAGGAAGAAGGTATATGGAAGGATCACAATCGCAATCGCAGAATAAGACCTCTGCTGGAAAAGGGAGGCTGTACATAATTGGCATTGGACCTGGTTCGGTGCCCCAGATGACCATTGCTGCCAGAGATGTATTGATGAACTCTGACTACATCGTGGGTAACGGTACGTATCTTGACCAGATAGCAGAGCTGATCGATAAACAGGAGATCATCCGCAGCGCCATGGGCAAGGAAGTGGACCGGGCTGTCAAGGCAGTGCAACTGGCCAAGGACAAGGTGGTATCCATGATCAGTGGCGGAGATGCCAACATATATGGTATGGCCGGACTGGTACTGGAGGTCGCGGAACATGAAGGCCTTGATGTTGATATCGAAGTACTTCCGGGCGTTACCGCCATCACCGCAGCAGCAAGCGTACTGGGTGCTCCTATAGTAAATGATTTTGCAGTTATCAGTTTAAGCGACCTGCTCACACCCTGGGAAGTTATCGAAAAAAGACTGCATGCAGCAGCTTCTGCAGATTTCGTGATATCTCTCTACAATCCAAAAAGCAGGCAGCGCAAGTCTAATTTCTCCCAGGCTATAGACATAATTAAAAAATACAAGAATGGTTCAGTACCAGTCGGCCTTGTAAAGAATGCATTAAGGACCACTGACCAGGACTATGTTGTTACCACGCTGGATGAGGTTATGAACTATAACGACTGGGTGGACATGAGCACCACTATCCTGATAGCTAACAACGAGTCCAGGATATGGAAGAG
>CALBTS010000904.1 GCA_937968035.1 uncultured Methanomethylovorans sp. | reverse complement strand
ACCGAGATCTACACTCTTTCCCTACACGACGCTCTTCCGATCTAGCCTGTAATTTCTTTCTGAATAGTCCTTACGTATTCTGTTCTTCTATTATTGAAAATTGCCGATTTTGCAGCAAGCTGTTCTACTGCATTGGATTGAACAATGCTATATGAGATATTTAAAAGCTCACTAATGTAGCTATCATACTTTTGCTTTGTATACTCCAAAGTTTTCATGTTAACCTTAAAAACTTCTTCATTCAACATTCTAATCGCAACATAGTACCCTTGCAAATTAATTAAGACAGACAAAAGTACAATAGTGGAATAACTGAAGAACCACCATTTGTTTTTTACTAATTTATTCAAAAACATGGCTAACGTAACTTTTCGCAATTTAGCTCTCCTTATCTTTTGAGATACCTGTCATAAGAACTCTGTAAAAGCTCAACATATCTGTCTGCTCTCAATTTTTTCATTGTTGCAATGAAATTATCATAGTTATCAAAAGATTCTGTTCCTTGTATAAACTTCAATATCATCTCAGAAGTGTAAGTTTTGATTTCTGTTTCAATTGCAGCTTTTTCTTCACTTTCTTCAATCGTTGGTGTCAGTGAGTACAAACCACTATCCCAACAGTCTTTTGCATAGGTTGACCAGTTTTTAAAAGCATCCTTTTGCTGATCTAATTGATAATACTGATCTAAATATTCAGCAGCACTCTTAAGTCCTGGTGAAACAGTGCTCACTCTGAAATACTTATCCATTGCTTCGTTAATACTGAGCCCATCAGGATTATGAAGGATATCATCCACATAGGTGGGGTATCCATTAACCATATTATAGCTAACGCCCTCAACACCAAAATTAATAAGCAAACGCCCTTCATCTGTATATAGATAGTCTGCCCATTTCATCGCTGTTTCGGGGTCTGCACAATCAACCGTAATTGCAAGAAAAGGATTTGAAACCTTTGGACTAACAACCGGCAGATAATTTTTTGTTACACTATCTGAAATTGGAGGAAGCACACCCACCAAATCAAATTTAGGTTCTGTTTCTCTTGTCATTGCAATATATTTTCCTAAATGACCACCTATATATCCAGCAAAGGCACCGGCATTTCCTGTAATAATTTTAGCATCTATAATATTATCTGTATTAGTAGTGTAATCCTTATCAAGCAATCCATCAGAATACCATTTATTCATCATACGAAGCCATTCTTTGAACTGCGGCTCCATAGGTCCATATTTCACTTTACCGTTCTCAGCATAAGCATGCCGACCGATACCAAATGCCCCGGTAAAAGCAGAGAGGCTTTCCACAGTCCAAGTATTTCCTGTAAAAGGAGATGTCGCACCCTTTTTTTCTTTAAAAGCTCTCAAAACATTTTCCCAGTCCGAAATGGTTGTAGGAACATCAAGACCAAGCTCATCCAGCCAATCCTTCCTGATTATCAGACCTCCAAAGGAGCGATATTCTGAAGTTGCCAGATTTGGGAAGCCAAAATAGGTACCATTATCCGTTATTGAGCCGCGTCTATAATCATCATTTTCATCCATCAATTTTTTGAAATTTGGGGCATTTTTAGCCAATTGTTTGTTGAGACTGATGATGACCTTATCTTCAATCGCCTTTTCCGGCCCACCCGGATAATCACCCCAGCTATATTCTATTATATCAGGATATTCACCAGTTGCAAGTAATAATTTAAATTGCTCATTCACATTTGAATTCGGATGAATAAAGTCCATATGAATGCCGGTTCTTTTTTCCAGTTCCTGATACTCCGGCAGTTCATTTAATGACTTATAGCCCGCACTTAAACTTGGAGCAATCGCACACCAATAGGTAAAAGACTTTTTCTCGTTCGCCCCCAAATTTTGAGCTGGCTTTGTTCCACAACTCGTAAGTAGTGCTATAACGCAAAGCACACTCATAATTGTTTTAATTTTTTTCATTTTTTATTCCTTCCTTTCGTTAAATTATTTTGTTCCTGACCTGTTTACCATTTTTGCAATTAATTTTTAACCTTTCACTGCACCAATCATAACCCCTGAAATAAAATATTTCTGAATATATGGATAAACTACAAGTATAGGTAGTGTTGCAACAATAATCGTCGCATATTTCATAGTTTCTGCCACCTGATAGACTTCTGCTCCTCCACCGCCTTGATTTCCAACGGTTTGGGCATTGTTCAAAATTAATATTTCACGTAAAATCAGCTGTAACGGATACTTGTCTCGATCACGAATATAAAGCATTGCATTAAACCATGCATTCCAGTTAGCAACACCATAAAACAAAACCATAACGGCTATAATTGCAGAAGATAATGGTAATATAATTCTAAACAAAATAACAATGTCATTTGCACCGTCAATTTTTGCTGATTCCTCCAAGCTCGCTGGAATACTTGCAAAATTCGTTCTCATAATAATCATATTATAGGTACTGACAGCACCCGGAAGAATTAACGCCCAAAGGCTGTTTCCAAGTCCAAGCCATTTATATATGACAATGTAAATGGGGAGCATACCTCCTCCGAAATACATAGTTATTAGCGTCATATACATTAATACGTTACGGAACGCATAATCTTTTCTTGTTAACAAAAAAGCACAAAACGCTGTCATTATTACGTTAATGGTAGTGCCTACTATTAAAACAATCAGTGTTATTTTATATCCTGACAAGATCGGAAGAGCACACGTCTGAACTCCAGTCACCGAATACGATCT
>CALBTS010000903.1 GCA_937968035.1 uncultured Methanomethylovorans sp. | reverse complement strand
ATAAATAATTTGAATAGTATTCGCCATTTTGTTGGTTCTATGGTATAATAAAAACTTAAATATTAAAGAATTGAGTATAGTAATTTTTGGAGATGATTTTGCTTTCCCTGAGGGGGATGCTGCAACCAACAGGATCCACACCTATGCCAAAGGATTTATTGAGAATGGCATTAAAGTTCATGTGATCTGTTTTGCAAATGTTTATAATGCAGACACCGTTGGTTCAGTAAATGGCATTGACTACTACCATCCATTTGGACAGAGAGAAAGAAGCAAGTTTCTGACAATACGTACGTGGCACAAATTCACAAAATACTTTAAAACATTCAAATTATTATTAAGAATACATAAGTCTGATTCTATAATGGCAATTAATAGTTGGACCCAATCATTAACTTGTCAATTATATATTTATTTCCTCACCAAAGTGATCAGAACTAAGTTAGTTAGTGAGCATAGTGAGCATCCATTAAGAAAATATCAGGGATCTTCGTTAAGGATTATGCGTGGGGAGATCAAATCATATCTGGGCTCTATTCTCTGTGATGGAATACTGTGCATCTCTCAATTTCTGATTGATTTTTATGCTGCCCGTGGTATTAAAAGGCATAAGCTCTTTCTGGTTCCCAGCACGGTAGACACTGACAGATTCAAAATTAAGGCAAATTCTCCTCTACCGTATAATTATATCCTGTATTGTGGTACACTGACAGTCTTAAAGGATGGTGTAGATATTCTGATAAATAGTTACGCTATTCTGTCAAAAAAGTATCCTGATATCTATCTGGTGCTTTTGGGCAAGGCTAATACCTTAGAAAGTGAAACATTGTTAAAAAGATTGGCCTGCGATTTAAATATAGCTGACAGGGTAATCTTTACAGGACAAATTTCAAGGGATGAAGTACCCTCTTATTTGATGAATGCTAAAATCCTTGCCTTGGCCCGGCCATCCAGTATGGTCGCTGATGCAGGCTTTCCCTCAAAACTTACGGAGTATCTTTCTACTGGTATTCCTGTAGTTGTTACAGCTGTAGGTGAAATCCCTGTATACCTGAAGGATGGTTACAATGCATATCTGTGTGAGCCAGATAATGCGGAAACATTTGCAGAGAAATTGTTATACGTGCTGTTAAATTATTCGGCTGCTTTGGAGGCTGCTCGTAACGGACAGAAATTAACCGAAACGACTTTCAATTATCGTTTTCAGGCGAAGAGGATTG
>CALBTS010000902.1 GCA_937968035.1 uncultured Methanomethylovorans sp. | reverse complement strand
AGGGGCTTACCTGAAGATCGAGGGTGGGAATATCGAACTGCATGCGCCGAAGAAGGTGGAACTGAAGGCGAGTCAGAAGAATTTGACCGGGCCGAAGTCGGCGGCCGAGGAGTTGCCGAGCTTTCCAAAAAGCGAGTTACAAATTACACCGAACATAACCAATTACCACAGCCAGCAATTTGACTTGTCGCATCTCGCCGAAAATGAGCTAACAGGTTTTTCTTCTGAGGGCTTGTCGTATCAAGTGTTCGATACGCAAGGCACATTCATCACACAAGGCACAACGAATGGTGCAGGGATGACAGATCGCATATTTACGGACGACATGAAAAATTTAGTCGTTCTGATTGGCGACGGTGACTGGGGGTTAGAAGAGCGCACAGAAGAATTTGACGATACTGATGAGGAGCGCACTGCATGAGCGATTTTTACACAGTGACCAAAGGTGACACCTTGAGTAAGATCGCTAAGATGAACGGTACGACTGTTGGCGAACTCATAAAACTTAACGAAATCAAGAATCCAAATCAGTTGGCCATTGGTCAGCGCTTGGCGCTGAAAAAAGAGGTCGTTTTAGGAATTCAGCCCTTGTTCCTGGATCGGAATCGCGACCCGATAAAGGGGCTTGAGTATTTTCTTGAATTCGCAGGAAGAGTGATCCAAGGTGTTACGCCCGCTAATGGGCTGGGGAAGAAAACCTTCACCGAAACCGCCGAAGACGAAGTGAAAATCCTCGTTAAACGACTTGATGGGTCATTGAAAGAAGTGGGACGGGTGGTGTCTGGTTACGGGAATAAGCTTGTTACATTAATAAGCCCAAGCATAAAAATCGAAGCAAAAACTGAAAAGCACCCCGAAGGAAAACCGGGAGAGCGGCCGAATCCCAAGGAGAAAACTAATCCGGCCTACGATCCGAAGACGAAACAGCTTCCAACAATAGGCAAGGAAAATCTTGGTACCAAAACAAAATCATCAAAAACAGCTGACGGCAAGCCGATTACTGTTGTTGAAGGGGATATACCTGATCTAAGTTTTCTTGGGGACTATGTTGGTGGAGATGTAACAAAAGCCGATATCGAGGTTGCTGCAAAAGAGTTAAATTGTGAACCTGGGTTGATTTACGCAATTGCAAAGCAAGAGTCAGCACATTCATCATTTATAAAGATTGGAAACCGCACGGTTCCAACAATACTTTATGAAAGGCATTGGTTTAAAAAGTTAACGAAACCAGACAAGAAATCACCCAGCCCATACGAAGAGAAATACTATGATATATGTGGAGCCTCTTATCACAGAACAAAAAAAATTAAAAAGAAAATAAAAAACAAGGACGGGAAAGAGATTAATATCACAGAGGTGGTTGATAAAGAAACTGGGCTTACTCCAAAATCAGATGATATCTACGGACCTTCTGGGTTGTATCAATACAAACGCCTAACAAAAGCGTATCAATTAGATAAATCGGCCGCATTGCAATCATGTTCTTGGGGAAAATTTCAAATAATGGGTTTTAATTACTCAAGCGCTGGTTACAAGGACGTTTTTGAGTTTGTGAAATCCATGAGCACAGGAGATCCGGCTCACATAAAAGCATTCTTGAAATTTGCGAACTCCAATAAAGTTCTATCGTCCGGCTTAAAAGAAATTGATTTCGAAAAAATTGCAGAAGGGCACAATGGCGCTGGTTGGCGAAGTGTTAATCCTGAATACGCGAAAAATATCGAGAAATACTATAAAGAATACAATGATAAAAACAAAGGAAAATAGAAATGATTTATATTAGATTGTTTTTGTCGTCTATTTTTTTTGTGTTTCCTTCTATTTTGCATGCGGCGAGTTTTGACTGCGAGAAAGCTGTTAGCAAAATTGAAAAGATAATTTGCCTAGACAGAGAGGTGTCAGATCTAGATTCTAATCTTGGCCGTTTGTTTTATTTATTAAAGGGGGGGTCAAAATCTATTGTCGAAGATCAAAAAAATTGGTTGAAAAATACAAGAGATAAGTGTGAAGATATTGACTGTTTAAAATCTGTCTACATCGCTCGAATTTCGTTTCTAAAAAATGCAAATCCATGTCCTGCAGTAGAGAAAGATATTCTTGGGTCTTGGGTTAGAGTAAAAAATGGATTCTTTGAGGAGATGTCGTTTTATGAAAGTAATGGAAGTAAAGATTTTAGTTCTTGGCTACATCACCGACCCGAATTGAACGGCACATGGAAATTTAGTAACTGTATTATTCAAATAGATGGCGGGTCTGGAGGTTTAAATTTTGCATTAAAAATACAAAAAATTAGCGATAAGGAAATGCGAGTTTTTGATGATGATGAGCAAAGAACTGCGGTCTACAAGCGAATCGCAAGGTAATAGCGACGTCCACATCAAAAGTTTCAGCTGGAAATTTCCAGTTAAGGCAGCACGACCCCGGCCAATATGCCTGGCAGAACACGGCCCACGGCGAACGCATGCTGCTCAACCAGCGTCAGGCCATCGATGCCCGCATGAAGCAATACACCGGGCAAGGCAGCGTGCGCAGCGCAGCCCCCGGTACCACCTTTACGCTGGCCGACCACCCCGAGCACGATCTCGATAGCCTGGAACAACGCAAATTCCTGATCACCGCCGTCACCCACGAAGCCCGTGCCAACCTGGCCGAAGTCGTCAACGGTGAAGCCAGCCAGGAGCAGGGGGGAGAACGGCAGGTCGACTTCTACCGCAACCTGATTACCGCCATCCGTGCAGGCATCGCGTGGAAGCCGCAGATGACTGACGGTCATGGGCGCAACATCCATCCCCGTCCCACCGCCTCCGGCACCCTGACCGCGATTG
>CALBTS010000901.1 GCA_937968035.1 uncultured Methanomethylovorans sp. | reverse complement strand
TGCTGCTGATATTACTGTTGCTTATGCTACTGCTAATGCTGCTGCTAAGGCTGCTAATGCTGCTGTTGGCATTGCTACAATAGATTTAATAAAAATAGCAAAAAAAGCTCTTAAATATTAAGAAACCTCTAGTGATGTGGGGAAATACATCACACAAGCCAACTAAGCATGATGTTGGACAACTTGTATATAGATAACTATTCGCAGTAATGTCTATGCCTAGACGATCGGTAATCATACGACAGCTACCTTGGTAAGGTGACAACCAAATAAATATTCAGTGAAATTCTGTGCATATGCTCATACTTGGGTGTACACCGTCATAGCCGGACCTATTAAATTTGTCTACAATCAATCACACAATATATACAATGAAAAAGATTAAAGCAACGATACTACTTACCATTATTAGTAAATCTATATCATCAATCGTGGTCACAGTACCATGTATAGTAGCATCCATTAAATTACTATCAATGATCAACACAATATCATTTGATGGCGTAGCAACACCAATAGCTCTATCATTATTAATTTTAGGGCTTGCCTCAATATTAAATTACGTCATTTGGCGTGACTAAATATTACATATATTTGTAGGGGTAGCTCAGCTGGTTCAGAGCAGTCTTTATATTTATCTCTTTTTATAAAACAATACTCTAGGCATAGAGGGTGCATAGTTACAGGCACCGCCATGATGGTAAGCAATATGTAACAGCGTTAAGCAACGCTATAGTCTGGTACATGTTAAACCTGATAAAATTAAATTGGGCAACTAAGCACAAAGTTGTATAAGGAATTTAATATAAACAGGTAAATTAGTATGTGCACTAACTGGGTATCACTGTAGTGTAATCCCGAAGAGATAAAAACATGAGACAGGTCGGTGGTTCGAATCCATCCCCCTACACAATTTTATTAACCAACACATTTTAGGATGAAAACTACAACAAAACGCACACCAAAAAGGAAAGTAGCAATCAGTGAGGATACTATCAGGCGTAAAGCTGAAGAAATATACCTCAAAACAGGTAATGCCAATGCCAATGATAACTGGTTCGCTGCAAGGAAAATGTTAGGTCTTGACTAACCGTGGGACTGTTTGCCCTGAAAATAGTCATATTAGGGCGGTCTTAGGATCGCCCTTTAATACTGTAACTAACTAAACACTATACATATGGAAAAGAAAATTTTAATCAGGGCATTACCAATATGGCTCGGTGAAACAAAACAAATTCATCGTGGCTTATTCATACAAACAGTGCCATACATTCGTACATATTGTATTAATACAATATTGTACAAAACAAAACAAATAGGTCTAATTGAAATCAATCCTAATTAATTATACTATGAGAAACTATGGTAATAATAACACATGGTTAAATACCATGAAAATTAAGTACGGATCAATTAAACCTACAAAATCATTAAGTCAAATGCAGACAGCTCACCCAAATGACTGTTTGACATGTACTAAGAAACCAAGGTCTAAAAGAGACCTGATGTGCCAATCAATATGTGGCACATAACAAATTAGGGTTAACTAAACTTCCTTCAGCCATTTCCTGGCTAATTCGGGCTTTCACATTGTTTTCTAACAAACCTCTCACAGTTTAGTTAACCCTTTTATCAGCAAACAAATATTTTTATTATACAAAGATTCCCACAAAATCGAATTTAAGCAATGGACAATGAAACAAAAACAATTCAATTAATACCACACGAAGTGGTAATAGTTGGCAAACTACGTGACGGTAAGGATGCTCCTATTGATCCTAATCTCACAGGCAAAGATCTCAGAGATGCAATTCTTGGTAAATTTAAATTCACCAGGACCTCAGAACTGAATGCAGAGGCTATCAAAGAAGGTTTGAAAGCAGGTAATTTCTACCACATTCAGGTTGCAGACCCAGGTGGTGATGTAGTTGTACTGAAAAACGGTAAAAAAGTCCGTAAAAACAGTGAAACTACAAAAGTAGGCTTTGACGTAGTATTTGAACGTCAAAGAACCAGGCTTTATAATGAATTGAAAGGTGAAATCCTTGCAGGTAAATTTGAACCCACAGCAGGCGACCCCAACTCAGGTCAGATAACACTGACTGAATTTGTGATCGTTGGTAAGTGGGACGAATTCCCTCTTGGTTTCAAATACAACCCGCACACTTTCAATCCTCAGACCGGCAAAAAAGAAATGCTGAAAGCTACAAGGAAAACCGATGACGGTAAATATATCAAAGAACCTGCTGTTTCCAAAATGGGCAGGCACTTTGTGTATGAAGACGAAATCGACATACTTGAAGCTCTCAGGGATACAATCAGGGAGGACGCCGCAAAATACAAAATTGCAGAGCCTGAACTGACTGCCGGTGCTGCTCAAAGCGGCAGGAATGATGAAAAAGTTGTTGAACCTGTAAAATCAGCTGAAACAACAACTCCTGAAGTTGACCTTGAGCCGTAATTGAATTCTTTTAAGGACTAAGGCAGGCATAATAACCTGCCTTTTTTCTTTGTTTAACTAAACTAAACAAATACACATGCAAAACACCAAGATTAAACACCGCCTTGTAGTAAAGGAGCGGTACTCGCTGTGAATAATTGCAATCAAACTCTTAAGAGTGATATCTTAAGGATTTCAAAAAGTAACAGAATGACAGTTCGAATCTGTCCCTGGCGGCAATTGTACATGTGGTCATAGTGCAATTTTAGTTAGTTAATTACTGCCCCGGGTGGTGCTGGGGCAGTTTTTTTATTCTTTACACATTATTGTGTTATTTATATTTAGCTTGAGAAAAACTTAATAACCTCTTTACATGAAAATAATATCATTCTTTAAAGGAATATTTTTAATACTAATGGGTATAATATATTTAACTATTGCATTTATATATGGTTATTTATGCATAGAGGTTGCATCAATACCAGGTCTAGAAATAAATTTTATAAATATTATATTAATATTAGTATTAGAAATATGCACTTTTTATTTAATAGGGTTCAGTACATTATACATTATAAACGGTATTTTAAAAATTAATAAATCATGTTCCCAAGACTTATCGCATTCAAAAGAAAAAAATCAAATACTATTGAAATAGGTCATTTGACGTTTGACAAACAATATTGTGGTGGTGCTAAAATACAACCATTAAATAAAAAAGAACAGTTAAGTATAGAATATATTAAATGGTTAACTAAATTATAATCAATATGAAACTAGTATCAATCTCAGTTAAAGAACTGAAAAGAAGACTAACATATTCTTCAAAGAAATATCCGCTAGGTAATTTTGATTGTGCCACATTAGATTGTATAGACTGCCCATTTCTTGTAATTAATCCTGTTAACAAAACAAGGGATTGTGGGGGCTCATACGGTAATTATGATTTTAACAAAATGAGAAATCATAATTTCGGTAAACTACGCAAAGTTAACCGTTCTCATCTTTTATTCTTTGAAATATGATACATATACTCAACGGATTTATAATCCTACTCTCAGCTGCTTGTATAGGTATTATTATACAAGCTATAGAATGGCTATTTGATAAACAAATCCACAAATAAAATGAAAACAAAAGAAAAATCATTTTCAATCAAATTCTTGAAAGATAATATTGGGTTTATTAAATCTGGTATAGGTAGTACTTTCTTATGTAATAAAATACCTGAATTAGGATGTGAAGATTGTATTTTTAAATCTTTACGCTTTGGATGCCTAGGTACATTATATGAGCATGACTTTAATGCCATAAAAAATCATAAATTTGGCAGAGGAAAAAGAAAAGTTACAATAAGAGATCTTGAACAATTCAGAGTCAGTTAAAATGTCAGTATTTACCTCATTTAAACCTAAAAAATTTGCCACTAAAAAAGATAATAATTATTGCAATAAACATAAATTTTGTAAAATCCGCAATGATGAATTATGTTCTATTTGTGGCTATCCTTCCGGCAAACATCGTGGTCTTGATGGTAAATGTCCTACTAAAGAAATAATGATTATTTATAATATTATACCATATGGACAATCAAAACCTAAGAGCTAAAAAAACAGAAATAATAGTTAATATACTATTCTTTTGTTTTTTAATATTTCTCATAATAATATATTTATTATGGACAATGTATGTTGTTATTGATTCAATTGTTAAACTAATTAAATCTGCACTAAATGGCAAAGCCAAAATCAAAAGAAAAACAGTTAAAGAGACTGTACAATCAGCTGAAGAAACACGAGTTGATGAAGAGTTTCAGAGTTCAGGAAACCTCATCCAAAAAAAATACCAACTCGAAAAACTCGTATCGAGAGAGCAATTCAAACACTTGAAAATGCTAAAAAATGAAAATCAAATATCTCTATCGTAAAGGTAGGATAGTTACAATTACTTGGAAACATGGTGGAGAAATATGTAAAGTATTAGCTAGGCCAGGACAAACAGTCAAAGACACAATTAAAAATACTATGTATACCCTTGAAGAAGGTGAATATATAGTAGAAAACTTATTATGGATAAAATCGTCTAACTATTTAGCTCCTCAATTAGCTAGTGTACCTAAAGCTGGGTTTAAAGTTCATGAACAACACCTAGTTGCTTCTACTGAATATGAAAAAAGATTACGTAGAAGAGGTATACATATTTCTCCTGACTATGTACCTGATGAAGTAGAAGTAAAAATAGGGAAAAAGATTATAACTAAAAGAGTTATAAATAATAATATAACTAACTTTAAACCACCTAGAAGACTAATAATAAAAAGTATAGATAATAATATAATATTACTATCTAATAATTTTAGGATTAGTAAATATTTTCTACTTAATATTTATCGTAAACCCAAACCATATGAAAATAAAGTCAGGTTTCTTTATCCCAAAAAAGTATCTATGTCTACTACTTGAAATAATGGGTATCACACTCATTAGGAAAACATTTGTTTTTCAACTAGACGATCTCCCCGTGTATATAACATATATACATAAAAGTAAAAACGATACTCTTATTATTAAAGATGTTGGTTCAAATGATACAGTAACTATAAATACTAACTTAAATGATAGCATTACTACTTTATTTTTTGTCCTATCTTTAGTAAGGAAAGAATATCAATCAGGTATATTATTTACCTCAAAATCAAATTTTGTAAAATGACAAAAGGTATTACATTTGCCAGGCGTATTGGTAATAAGATCGAAGTTATTACTATACCAAATCACCCTTTACAAACATTTCAGTATTTCTTCAATCCAAGCAAAATGTCAAATGCTGAGAGAGAAGAAAAAAGGAAATTAGAGTTTGAAAAGGCCCTCATCGAAAAATTAATTAAAACAAGCATGTAATGACAGAAGTTAAAATCACAATCAACAAAGCCGATGAGAAATTATCTTCCAGTATTACTAACACTCCTACAAAAGAAATAAGCAGTAGTTATAAATATACCTACTTGCGTCAGTTAATAACCCGTATAAGGGTTGTTAAAGGTACCACACTGGATAAAACTCCAGAGGAACAGGAGAACATCATACGTGATGTATTAGTAACTGAAAGAAATATTTCTTATTACATAGCTGAAGAATATGCCAAACTGGATAATAATGACATATTCACGGCTGCGATGGAAATAGCAGAAGAACTCGAAGAGATTCTTGGCTACTAAGAACTAAGGATAAATAGGTGGGGACTAATAATCTCCACCTGTTTTAACTTGGCATTACATTTATCAAACAAGTAAAATCAAAATGAATAATACAGCTAAAAAACTAACAGCAAAAGAAATAACTGAAGAATTCAATTCATTGCAAAATGGCAACGACTTACTCAGAGTATTTCTTATTACAGGGGCCACCGACATTAGCAAATCATCAGAAATGCTACGTGCATGGTCTAAGAACTCTACTGGTGCTGAAAAAGAAAAGCACGAGAAAGCTCTTAAAACTCTTCAAGCAATTGAACACAGGAGAGTTGAACTAACAGCAATTATGTATGGAATTGATATGGGTGAACAAACCATTGATGTCCCTGCAAATGAAATTATTGAGGATACTACCAAGGATGATGGCAAAGTTCTTGTCATGCTTCCTACAGCATCAGATATAATAAAAAGGGTTGAAGCTATTTTTGCAGACAAAAATAACAAAAATCCAAAATCTGATGCATTCAAACTTATGAACACCACTTTCGGTGTAGGTAAAGTACTTGACGATAAAGGTAATTCTGTTACTTTTACCAAAGAAGAAATATCCAGGACAATTAAAGAGATTGCCAATCCTGCCACTGAAACAACTCCTGTTGTTGAACAGACCGTTGTTGAACAAACTACAACTGAAGAACCAAAAGAAAAATCAGAACCATTTGGTTTTGGTACAATTTATAATGCTATAAAAGATGTAGTTGAAGCTGGTGCTAATTTTGATGAAGTTAAAGCATTTACTAAGAATTTTATTCTTGGTAAGCATATATCAGGAAAAGCAGACAAAAAGATTACTTTCTTTGTTGAAGACGAAGCCAAATTTGAAGATTACTGGGAAAGAATTCTTTCAGGTATTGTTAATTCTATAATAAAAAGTAAAACTACACTAGCTGATGCAGCTAATGCAAAAAATACTGCCAAAGAACAAATTGAACAGGAGGTAATTCCGTTTCTTCAGGAACAAGATAAAGATGATACTGTTTCATCTTTCGCAAAAGTTACGCAGAAAATTAATGGTATATATTCTAAGCTCGGCATTAATATGGGCCTCAGTAAATCACTTGAAAAGGCTCAGGAATTAGCACAAAAATATGCCCCTAATCTTCTTGCCAGGAATAAAAAAGTACCAGTAGAAGAAATACTTGGTACTAAAAAAGAAGAAAGTACTGATATTTATGACGATTCTCATAATATCAAAGAATCTAACAAAGACCTGTGGGCCAAAGTAAAAGATTATTCTACACTTGAACAAATATTCTCTGAAGCTTCTGCTCTTGTAAAAGACGGTAATTGGAAAGATGCATTGAATATGTGCATATTATTGATTACTGATCCTAATACAAAAGTAAAAGAAAAATGGGACTCAGCTCAAGTAAAACAATGGTTTAACACCAATGTTTTATCTCTCAAGGATTCTAACAAGGTAGAAGAATCTCCTAAACCTGTGGAACAAAAACCCACAACAGTAATAGGCCCGGTTCCAGTAAAAGGTAGTATTGATTCTAAAGAAAGAGCTGTTCGTATGCTCAACGATGTATCTTTATGGAAAGATAAATACGAATTTACTACATTTGAAATACCTACAGACAATGTAGAAGGCAGTATGCTTATTCAGGTAGTAAATGCTGATCTTGACAAAGAAAAAGATCTTCTTATAACTCCAGCTAATATGGAAGCATATATAAGCAAAATGAGAGATCTCTTTGTTGAAACACCTAATAACTATCCTATAGTTAAAACTGATATTACAAACAATCTTGCAAAGGTTTATAATCTTACATCAGCTGAAGTAAAAAGGATAGTTAACGGCCTGAAAAGACAAGCAGACGAAATTCGTAAGCAGAACAAAATAAGCAAAAAATACGAACAACTTGTTTCTAAAGAAACAGAACAGGCAGAAACTACAACTGAAAACGAGGAGGTTCAGTCTACAGAAACCCCTTTTCAGGAATCCAGTCCACAAGAAACAAACGAAAACCAGCAGGAAAACGTAGAACAAACCCAAGAGTCTACTACTCCTACCGAGAATGCTCCTACAGAAGAACATTCCAATTCCAATAACACTGAAGGTTTCGAAGAAATTCTTAAAGCTTCAAATAAACTCAATTATCAAAAAGCTGTTTATGACAAAATAATGTCATACCCTAATGAAGAAGAAGGAGTAAAAGCAGTTTTCAATGCAATAAATCCTGTCCGCAAAAACAAGCGTTATAAGAAAAACCAAATAAACAGTTATAAAATGGTAAAAGATGACGAATTTTTGGCATCTCTCCATAAAATACTGCGACTTGGTAAAGAAGCACAGAAATCTAAATAATAACAAGATAAAGATTCATAGCCCTGATGTTACAATATATGGGTAATGTTACAATTGAATAAGCACTATCCTAGCCGATGTCAAGCAATAATGTTACTTTTATACACTAGTCATTTACTTTCTAGGTAGGCATCAGGGCTTTTTATTAACTTTAAATATGTTATTTGTGAAACCAGATATTACAGCAATAAACAGGGTAATATATTACTCCAGTTTAACAAGGGAATCTCGTTTAACTTTGTTTCAATTAAGGAAAACGATAGTAGCACTGAGGCAATTGAACTTTTCAATTCCTAGCTTCAATGATCTTAAATAAGTAGAATCAGAACTAATACGTAGAATGGATGAAATACAAAAAGATCGGAAGAGCACACGTCTGAACTCCAGTCACCGAATACGAT
>CALBTS010000900.1 GCA_937968035.1 uncultured Methanomethylovorans sp. | reverse complement strand
GACCACCGAGATCTACACTCTTTCCCTACACGACGCTCTTCCGATCTAACTTTCGCTATAAACCGGTCCGCCTGAATCCCGGAAACCTATTACGGGCATCCTGATGAAAGACTGCCGGTAAAGTTAAGGTAGCAACCAAAAAGAGGTCTATAACTATAAAAATCCAAATATCCATCTGTCCATCCAGATATTTGTCAGGTTGAAAAAAGTACACCAGGCAAATACTGTAGACGAAAACCTGAAGTGAATGCTGACCCAATAAAGACAGCCAACCTGATCGCAAAAAGCCAGCACGATAATGTGTAATTATGTAAATAAGATAAGCAATAAGTAAAAAGTTAACTAATCTAACAAGCCCTATGCTACTGCGATCCGAAAAGAAGGAAAATATTGTATACAATTTGCTTTCAGCAGAAGAATGCCTGACTAAAAGACATAAAACTGCGCATAACAAAACTGAAACTGTCATCCATTTTCGAACAGGCAATCTGAATTTTCCGGTGACTTTCGCATAACCAAAGAAAATACCCGCAAAAAACAGTATCTGCCAACAGAATATGTTAAAATAACCCAGATCAATCATCCCTCCGCCGCCATCGTATCTCGTATACTGAAGTATGGGTGCCTGATTGACAAACCATAACAGCACGCTGAAGGTCAACATAATCTTCCATTTGCCGGCATTCAAAGCCCTGAGGATATATGGCCCGGCAAGGATAAATAATACATACATTGGAAGGATATCCATATTGTATGGTTGATACAAAAATACTGCATACAGAAGAAAGGATCGGATAGGTCGTTCCCTGAATGCTGCCAGTTCTTCAGCTTCATAGAGACCAATCAAATATGGCACTACAATAACGAACATCATTAAAATGTGATACAGATATATAACCGCTGCTCGTTTTTGCGACTTGGTCCGGAGGGTCTTAAAGTCGGATTCCAGAAGTTTTCTTGTATACACTATTCCATAAACAAAACCTGAAAGATATATAAATCCAGCTGCAGCTGACACAAATCCCAACGGCTGAAAGGTAATGTTTTTAATTGGCCCTCCAATGTGGTCAAAGGTCATGATTACCAACATTAAGCCTCTCAGGGCATCCAGATACAATATTCTGGTCTGTTCAGATGAGGTTCCCGTTTTTACCATGACTTATTGTTACCTCTTTAACGCTTATTCTGATTTGAAATTTGCATAACTATATCTGCTAACTGATCCATATTCCCTTCTTTCCTCTCTTCATAATCATATAATACTGAATCGGGGCGATTATGAAGCCATTAAAATTTGCAATAACCGAGCAAATATAAAGCGAATGAACGCCTGCTTCAAACCATTTAATCAGTATCATCACCATTGCTATGTATAGAACAGGGCTTATTATACTCGCAATAAACTGAATTCTTAGTGCACTAATGCCGTTCAGAAAATAGACATACTTTGCCCCATACATCATAACTATATAGTATATGCACCCCCAGAGAGATAATATGAACGGTATGGATACCTTGTCCTCGCCCAGCCACAATTTATAAAAGGGGCCGGCAAATATGAGCATTATCACGCAACCAAACGAAATCAACAGGTCTAACTGTGAATATTTTTTCATCCCGTTTCGGATCCACTGAAAATCCTGTTTCTGAAAAGCTTCAGTCGAGGCAGACCAGAACGGTGTCAGGAAAATAATGTAGAACATGTACGGAATCCCGAAATACCTGTATACAATATTGTAGGCAGTCACATCAGCTGTACTGAAATTTCTGGCAATAATTATATTCGCTGTTTGATATTGAATTATAGCAGCCAACTGAATGACAAAAAACATGACCCCAAGGTTGAAAAGATGCTTAACATAGCTAAGCCTGACTGTTGTAATTGTCGGGCTATATTTCTTATATCTTCCTTTAAACAATATTATATTGGCTGAAACAAGTACAAGCAAAGGAGAAGCACAGAGTGCTATTCCCAGTTTCACCAGTGAGCCCTCGGTTGTTTTTGTGAGGACAATAATAATAAACAGTGCGATTATCTGTCCTAGCAGGTCTATCAATGAGGACTTAGCGGGTTGCTGATCTGCGAGAAGAACGGTTGTTATTACTTTAAAAATAAAGGTGAAACAGAAATATGTAAATACGATTACAGCCAAATTAGTAACATCTGGTCGTAATGTGTTTGATACATTTAAAATCCGACTCCAATCCAAATAGTGATTGACGAAAAGGAATACAATCCAGACACCTATAAAAATGAAGCCAAGCAATGCGTAGGTCGTGCTTACATATATTTTGGCGAGCATGTCATCACCATTAGCCCGTGCCTCGGCAAATTTATTTCTAAACCCCTGAGTCAGTCCTATATCGAAGAATGCAAACCACGCGACAACTGAGCTCAAAGTCAGCCAAACACCATATGTCGAAGTATCAACATAATTCAGTGTGATAGGTAATGAAACAAAACTGATGGCAATGCTTACACCTTTGATAACAAGGGAGCTTATAATGTTTTTCTTTGCCCTTACGCTCCTTTCATGACCATTGGTGATGAGTCGCGTGAAAAATTTGACAGCGTCAATATCTAGAAAATTCATCTGTTTAATCCGGGAGTATATTACTCTAACTGCAAATTGTGACTAATCGTGTGCTCTTGTATTAATTTTCTTCCTATTTTCACAACGCTCTTTTATTTGCCTTTATGGAACAAAAAGAGACATTCGTCGTAAAAACATGTACGTTGGTCAAATAAAACAAAGGATTCGTCAATTGAAATTTCTTTTATGAGGATACTCTTCTTGTTCTTCTTTATGACAATGAGCCCATTACTAGTGGCTACAGATTATTTTGTAAGTAATGCTGGGAATGACTTAAATTCAGGAACTTCAGAAGGATTATCATGGGCAACAATTGCCAGAGCCAACGCTGCACTTTCCGAATTCAAGCCTGGTGACCGGATTTTGTTCAAAAGAGGTGATATATTCCATGGTACAATAAAAATTACGAAATCCGGAACGGCTAGTTCTCCAGTCACAATCGGGGCTTATGGCTCAGGTGACAGACCAGTCATTACAGGATTTAAGACTATCACAACCTGGACAAGTGAAGGTAATGGCATCTATTCCTCTCCTTTGGTGGCAGAGGCACTGACTAATATGGTTGTGATTGACGGAGTACAATATGCCATGGGCAGGTGGCCTGATCAAAATTATAACATCTTTGAGTCTGCAAATGTCAATACCTCCATCACCGATATTGAACTCAATTCTTCCCCAGACTGGACTGGAGCGGAAGTTGCGATCAGAAAGAATGACTGGTCTATTGACAGATGCAGAATCGATGATCATACAGGTGACAGAAGATCGGAAGAGCACACGTCTGAACTCCAGTCACCGAATACGATCT
>CALBTS010000899.1 GCA_937968035.1 uncultured Methanomethylovorans sp. | reverse complement strand
AGCAAATGACTCTTAATCATTGGGTCCCCGGTTCGAGTCCGTGATGGCGCACCAGAATGGCTAAATTTGGGGAAGTAGATTTTTGTCTACTTCCCTATTTTTATAGCTAAATCATGATAAATAGCTCAAATAGGTGTCAAAATGGGTGTCAATTTTTTTTCTTGTTTGCCCTATATTTAGACAATTTATCTACTTGCTCACTTTCAAAATCAGGTTTTATATGTTGATAAATGTCTTTTGCGACCTTAGAATCATGGTGTCCAAGCCAAGCTGTAGTGACTTTTTCTGCGATTCCTGCATTAAGACACTGAGTTGCAAAATAATGTCTTAGTGTGTGTAGTGTGAATTTCTTAAAACCGTATTCTGTTGCGAGCTTAGATATCCTTTTTGCTGATTGCCAGCGAGAGATTAAGCTAAACACTCTTTGATTTGTACGATTTAATTTATCAATTACCACTTTAGCTTCAGGAAACAGTGGGATCATTCGAATTGATGCATAAGATTTCGGTGTTGATATTTTACCTGATGTTGTATCAAACGATTTATTGATAATAATTTTTGAGTCGTTTATATCTTTCCATTCTAGTGCCAAAGCTTCTCCACCACGTAAACCAGTTACAGAAATGAATTTCGCAAAGTAATACAAATTAATGTCTGCAGCTTTTAGATATTCGAAAAAATCATCAAGCTCATGAGCTGTAGGAACATCTCTTTCCTTCGTTCTAGGTTTTTTAATGGCATCCATAAAATCAAAGGGATTCTCTTTAATAATTTTCGTTTGAACAAGTTTTGTAAAACATCCTTTCATTAGGACAAATGTTCTGTGTCTCATATTAGGAGCTTCGATGGTCATGAAAAACCGATCTAGGTCCATTGGCGTAATTTTTGATACTTGTTTTGACCCAATTGGATGATCCAGTGTTTTTCGAACTAAACTAGTCTCATAATCCCTTTTTGAAGCTTCTTTTAAATCGCTCTTGTATAGGGTTAAAAACTCTTGAATCCATTTGTTTAAGCTAATTGATTTAGTGATGATTGAATCGTTTTCTCTCTTGTTTCTCTCAAGAATCGCATTATTCAAAGCAATAACAATTTCCATTTTTGTGTGGGCATATATATATTTGCGGACTCCTAGATCATAATACCGTCCTTGCCACCGTCCATCTTTACGCTTTGATATGGATCCTTCTAATAGTTTAGGTATGGCAACGTCCTCCCCTTTCTTATAGCCACCCTTAACGCTCACTGCACCTGGCCACTCCAACGGCTTGGTGTTTTTTTTCTTTTTCTCGACCATATCTATAATAAAATCCGGATCTACGCCTTCTGGTTGCAAAATATTGCCTTCCATGTCGGTTTCAAAATCCGGATAGATATTATCAGAGACATCAGATTCTTCTGGAGAAGCTCTATCGCCTTCCATTAAGTCTTGACCTTCGAAGTATTTAATAATTTCCTCGAGCAGGTCTCTAGCTTGTAACGCTCGTTTAAAAATGTATTTCATCTAGAGAATTTATCCTTTCTCTCCCCGCCCTGCCTAACTCTTTTTAGTTGATATTTTCTCTAGATAATTCTTATCTTTTTGCATATTAGTCGATACATTGTCAACAGAAGTGTTTTCATTTTTAGATCCATCTTTACGTTCAAGCATGTAATCTACTGCACCGGATATTTTAAGTAATTCATCTTTACTAAATTTGTATAGATTGCTTATAACACTTGAGTAGGTTATATCTTTTTCTTTATAGATAATCTTGTCAGGTTTATATTGCTCATAATCGGATCTACATAGTAAGTAGTCAATAGTAACGTTAAAATAGTCAGCAAAAATTCGAGCATATGATTCACCCATGGATTGTTGTCCGTTTTCGATTCTTGATATAACCACATCTGTAATCTTAAGATCAGTAGCAAGCTTTTTCATTGATAACCCTGCTCGCTCTCGAAGCAATTTCAAGTTATTCATAGTAAAATCGCCTCTCTTTCAATTTAATTATACCAACAAAATGTTAGTATTTTCGATTTGCTAACAAAATATTAGTGAAATATATTGACAAACCATTAGTGAAAGTATAAAATCTATTCGAACACTAACAAAATATTAGTAAGTCGAGGAATATTATGATAATGTTAACAAAATCACTACATAAATATCAATTAAGTGTAATTCGTTAGCAACAGAAAATTGTTGCTTAATGGGTTATGCTTTTATTTTTTATTAAATAGGAGGAATTTATGAAAGTATCAGTATCAGAAGCAATGACATCATGGAACGAGTTTCTAGCTTGGTGCACTCAACAAGGAAAAGAACCTAGGTACCACACCTCGATGCAGGAATACCTGAATCAAAAAAGTCAGGTGAATCAATCATGTTAAGAATGATCGATCAGAGAGTTATCCAGGAGTTCATAAACAATCAAGATATAGGAAAGATTATCTTGAAAAACCCGGATGTTAAAAACAGTACAGTTGTCCTTGAAAAAAACTTGGAGACAAGAAAAATCATCATGAGTAATCGTTTTGTATATTCTCAGTATTCGAGCAACAAATTATCCTTAGGGCAATACACAGATCCGGAGCAAATTGTCCACGTCGCAAAAATGATGGGATGCACTCATTATGATCCTGAAGAACTAGAAGACACGATTGAAAAAGCTAAGTACAATCGGAGAATGGTTGATGCTGTTCTCCGGAATCAGAGGTCAACATTATGAAGCAATATTATGCATGTCCAGATGGTAAGGACTACATGATACAACTTGATGACGATGCTAAATTTGTATCGATTACCAATATTGAAACCCGATTCAAAGTGAATTATCCATTTCAAAATCACGCTGAAGCTTTAAGCCAATATAAAACATGGTTGGCCAATGCTGATATTAGGTTACCGAAAACGTTCTATATAACAACAGGTCATGACACTCCAATCGAGGCACTGAGAGAAGAACTTGCTAAACACGATCTAACTTTACCTGGTATAGAAAAACTGAGTAAGTACATTGTCTTCCATGGACATCAATCAATGGTTATAGATGGAGACTTTGATAACAAAATTATTCCTGAAATGAACCTAGTCACATTAAGGCGAATTTCAAGAAGCAAAAAGAAAATAAGCATCATACCAGAGTTACAGTTTAATACTGGATTATTTGCGAGGTAATGACTATGAACAAAAACGTCACTAATAAGAAATGCTACTTTAATGTCGATAACGAATGCACTGCTTTAAAAGCAGATGAAGCTAGCTGCAGAGGTTGTATTTTTTTCCGAGATAAAGAATCAGACATCCGAAACAATTCGCTCATGGCCGCATATCATCGTGAAAGACAAGCTGATTACACTGCAGGCTTATGTCCAAAACCAAAAACCCGGTCAATATGATCGAGTTTTCAATCGAGCTTTAGACATTGAATCCTCCTCCGCCTTTAGACAGTTACTATATTTTCTTGGCAGAAATATTTTAGCGGTCTAGAGCTCGATTGAGTACTTGATTACGGCCGCTTTCAAAAAAATAGCGGTTAGATCGGAAGAGCACACGTCTGAACTCCAGTCACCGAATACGATC
>CALBTS010000898.1 GCA_937968035.1 uncultured Methanomethylovorans sp. | reverse complement strand
TTCCACTCCAAAGTGCCGTTAACCGGCTCAGGACTTTCCTGGGTTGAAGGAAGCCTGTTCAGATACTGAAGGGGTATTTCATCCGGAGCTATAAGTCCGCCCCGTGCTCCCATTTCGATACTCATGTTACACACCGTCATTCTTCCTTCCATACTCATGCTCCGTATTACAGATCCCGCATATTCAACAAAATATCCTGTTGCCCCGCTGGCTGAGATCTGAGAGATAATGTACATTATGACATCCTTGGGGGTGACACCTGAGGAAAGCGCTCCGTTAATGGTGATCCTCATCTTTTTGGGCTTCGGCTGAAGGATGCATTGTGTTGCCAGAACCATTTCAACCTCGCTCGTGCCTATCCCGAAGGCTATTGTGCCGAATGCACCATGTGTCGATGTGTGGCTGTCGCCGCAGACAATCGTCATGCCGGGTCTGGTATAGCCAAGTTCGGGTCCGATAACATGAACAATGCCGTTCATCTCGTGGTTGAGGCCGTAATAGTTTATACCGTATTCCCTGCAGTTGGATGCAAGGGTATCAACCTGTTTCGCCGACAGCTCATCCCTTATTGGCTTGTCCTGATTAACGGTTGGGATATTATGGTCGGCCGTGGCAAGCGTGTGTTCAGGTCTGAATACTGTTATTCCCCTGGCCCTAAGTCCGTTAAAGGCCTGGGGGCTTGTGACCTCATGTATGAAGTGCTGGTCGATGTAAAGAACATCGGGTCCGCCTTCAATCGATCTGACAAGGTGGGCATCCCAGATCTTGTCAAAGAGAGTAAGATTTTCCATCAACTGAATATTGGTGATCAATTACTTTATTTTGGAGAGGGCATCAATGAATGCTTCCACGGCAGCCGTAACTATATCGACATTTGCTGAAAACCCGTAGTAGATCTTGTCCTCGTGCTCCACCTGTATATGCACCTTCCCGATGTCGTCGCTTCCTTTGGTAATTGCCTGGATGAGAAACTCTTCGAGATGAACGGTTTTACTTATCAGATGTTTTACAGCGGTGAAGGCAGCATCAATAGGACCGTTGCCTGATGCAGTTGAAGTATGGACCTCCCCGTTGATCCTTACTCCCACAGTGGCTACCGGTATTGCAGACTTTCCGCATGTAACCTGAAGGAGCTCCAGTTTCAGGGACTTATCCCCCGAGAAAACCTCTCCGGATAGTATCCTGAGATCTTCGTCGTTTATCTCCTTCTTTTTATCTGCCAGAAGAAGAAAGCGATGATAGATATCGTCTAGCTCTTCCTTGCCGTAGGTGAAGCCAAGTGCTTCAAGACGGTGGCTTAGGGCAGCCCTTCCGCTGCGTGCGGTAAGGATAATTGAAGATTCCTTGATGCCTACTTCCTTTGGATCGATTATCTCATAGTTCTCCCTGTACTTCAGAACCCCGTCCTGGTGTATCCCCGATGAGTGGGCAAAAGCATTCCTGCCGACGATGGCCTTGTTTGCCTGGACAGGCATGGACATGAGGTTCGATACCAGCCTGCTGGTGCTGAAGATAAGCTTTGAGTTGATGTCTGTTTTCAGCTTAAGTGAATGGTGACTCTTTATTATCATGGCGATCTCTTCGAGTGAAGTGTTTCCAGCCCTCTCGCCGATCCCGTTCATGGTCACCTCAACCTGTCTGGCAGATCGGAAGAGCGTCGTGTAGGGAAAGAGTGTAGATCTCGGTGGT
>CALBTS010000897.1 GCA_937968035.1 uncultured Methanomethylovorans sp. | reverse complement strand
ACCACCGAGATCTACACTCTTTCCCTACACGACGCTCTTCCGATCTATGACATTTAGACATTTCAATGAGATTTCTTTTATTTTACTTGATTGGAATTTATTACCAGAAGATATTACGTCTAGTACACTTGATGGAATTATTTTGCCCCAAACCGCTCGTGACTCATTAATTGAGGAGAATATCGCATTCCTTACAAAAATGAAAGAGGTCTGTTTTGCTCCAATTTTCATTTTTACTAATGAGGATAAAAATGAAGTTATTAATGTTTTAAAACATGCGGGACTATACCAAGATGATAAACCAAACTATATACTTGTCAAAAACAAGAAGGAATTAATAGGAAGAACTAAACTTTTCAAAGAAATTCAGAGGTGGGCTCTGAAAACTCCTTCAATATATGTCCTTAAAAAGTGGGAGAAGCAATATAAAACTGCGAAAAATTCTCTTTTTCATGACCTTTATGACTCAAGCTCCAATTGGCCAAAAATATTATGGGATTCCTTTGCAGAGGATGGAGTAAACATGTCTTTGGAATTGGGCGAGATTATTACTAGGAACCTGTATACTCGAATGTCTCCTTTTTCTTTTGATGAAAGTGCCTTAAAAAAAAGAGGTGCAAAATTCCAAGACGATGAAGTATTACGCGTTCTCGAAGGAGAACGTTTCATGAAAATGCTTGATCCTAATGATATTGGAACTGGAGATTTGTTTTACGGAAAGATTAATGATAATAATCCGGACGAACAGGAAGCATATTGGCTAAATATTCGTGCACAATGCGACCTTGTACATTCCAATAAACCAAATGGAATAGAGCTTTATTGTCTAAAGGGAAAGCCTCGTTCTAAATCTGATGTTAATAAAAAGAATGGAATACCTTTCATAGAGGGACAGTTTATAGAAAAAGTAAACAACGCTATAGTAGGTTGTCTTGATAATGGAAAAATAATAGAATTTTCTTTTCGTGATCTAAAGCCTGTTAAATGGGGACAAATGAAAAATAAAAGGATTGGGCGCCTTCTATCACCATACATAACGCGTATTCAGGAACGTTACGCACTTTACTTAAAGAGGCAAGGCCTTTCACGCACTCCAGAAATAGTCATTCTTGATAATACTAGATGCAACTAATATTATACAACTGCGAATAATTAGATAATTCTCAAGTAAAAACTCATGCCCATATTGGAGCCCATGGACGAATTATTCTCCACCATTCACTAGCCGATACTATCTTAATTGGCAAGTCAGAAAGTTCATTTCGATGTTTTAAAATAGTATTGTAATCCCTAGTACAAAACAAATCACAGTTGTAATTGATTGCATCAAGTATAAGCAATCGATCACCAATATCTGGTAATATTTCTAACCTTCGTGATACTAAATAATCAATTTTATTTTGTTCAGATTCTAAAAAAAAGGAAAATTCTTATCAGATTCAATTGTATTTATCCAATAAGCCCAAATTTCCATGAACCAATTTTCAAGATGTCTTCTCTTTGAAGGATTAGGTGCTTTAGTTATTTCAGTATATGTAAAAGCAGATATGCTTAGCTGTCAGCATGCTCTTCGTCCACATAGAAAAACATTATATAACGCTATTAAATCTTCCTTATCTCTTTCTGAACAGTTTTCAGGAAGGCTACAAACATCGAAAATATACTCTCCGTAATCTAAAATAAAATTCACAATACAAGTATCTAAGAAAATTCTTCCTGGAACATCTGGAAGCTGAATCATAAACATCCTGATAACTTAAATTGAACTATAATATATTGGTTGTAGTTATAATAGTCTTCTCATTCAAATATGTTAGTATTACTTATTTACATCTCTCTTATTGCTTTTTAAAATGTATACCCTTTCAGATCATGTCCAGTGATATGCATGGACATGGGCAAGATCAAGAACCTTACTATAAAACCCCCATCTCAACATCAATCGATGAGCCTGTAAAATTCTCTTTGTAACAATCCTCAAAAAAGAAAAGATATAGATACGCCGCATTACACAGAAACACCCAACTTCTGCTGAAATATCCGTACGAATTCTGGGTCCTGCATGAGTGTCGCAAGCATGTATTTCACATTACCTGTTTCACTCTTGCCCTCGATTGTCAGCACGTAACCACATCTACCGCAACGATCGAAATCATGTGGATTGACTTCATCACAGTTAGGACAGCGGTTAAGCTTCCTCTTGATCTTAGATGTTCAGCCATTCACGCATGTTTGCGAAGAGTTATGGAACCGTCTGCCTGATTTTCGGTTCCGCTCATGTTTTCTTGAACATCAGGGACATTATTCCGGGCTTTGAAGGCTTCATCGGGTTCTGGAAGAAGCCCATTTCCATGCTTGGACCCCCGAACATTTCATTATTGACTCTCTCGGTTATTTCATCGAATATCATCTTGTAGGAGATACAGTGGGGGTCTACTC
>CALBTS010000896.1 GCA_937968035.1 uncultured Methanomethylovorans sp. | reverse complement strand
ACCACCGAGATCTACACTCTTTCCCTACACGACGCTCTTCCGATCTGAATATGCCTAGGTGTCGCCAGTCTAGTTCGAGTGATGTGTTTGCTACTTTGAAGATCTATCAATTTTATGACCGAAAATGACACTAAAGTGATTTATCATCCAAGTGTTTACGACACTGTATTATGTTCTAGTTAATTCTTGATGAATCCTGGTATAAGAAGGAGATAATAATGTCGCTTGGAATTCAATATGATAGTATTATCAATGATATCAACAGCGTAAAAAATAGGATACTTGAGGCTATAGAACCTACTTCGGTTGAATATGAGTTACTTAAAGGGTTCTCTGTCTGGTTATCCGAGTTAACATTTAGACCTTCATATTTATTTATAGGATTTAACCTTGGGACTAATTTTTATAGAGGTACAGGTATTAAATATAAAATTAAAGATATAGATTACTCTGATGTATCTAAATATTATGAATACAGGTGGGTATATACAAAAGACACGAAAGCAGTATTTAAAAAGGCAAATAAGTTTAATGATTTAAATAAATCAATAAAGATTAATATTAACTTCTTGGTTACATCGAATCGGAAAGATTTATTTCAGCTTCAGGGAATCTTACAAGAAAAATACGACATCAATATTCCTATAAAAGCACAGGAATGGATAACGCAATTGATCGAGTTGATTGATCCTAAGTGTATCATTTGTGAAGGTGAATATCCGGCCAGGAAAATTGCAGAGTATTTTGATATCGAACTGGCGTGGCAGAATGATTTATGTGAGTATACTATTAGAAGCCAGACCTCCGTTATAGGATACAAAAGAATTTTCTCTAAAATAATCAATAAAAATGGGGTAGTAGAATTATTGAAGAAGTATTGAATTAATAAATTAGCAAGTATTTTAATACTTGTTAATATGGGAGTGTTTTTATGGTCGTTTCTGCTAGAAATATATGAAAGTATGTTAAGGAGATATGCAGTTGATAGTTATAGATCGTACGAAAATAGGGAATACTTACCATAGTAAAATTAGTTTAAATTGCCATCATAGAACAATAAACTGTATCGCAATAAAACAAGCAAATGGCTAGTTTTGGTGGAGTGAATGGAGTAAAATTATTGAAAATCATATCGACATAACTCATTTTAAAGAAGCTCCAGGTAGTAATGCTTAGAAATGTATTGCCTTTTGCGAATGTACCATGCGCATATACTATATTAAAGATTATAACTATTTAAGTATCATTCTTTCTTGAGTACATAATAGCTGTATAGTACGATCCTTGTAACACGACGAAATAGTGCATGAAAGGGGAAATGATGAAACATGCCGGCCAGCATTTACGTGAAGATTATGAATATTCAAGGAAATTCTTTAATATGTTTGAATTGACTGCTCAAAATAAAAACATCATAAATGTGGATACATTTTTGAAAGCACATTATTTAATATGCGACTATTTTGAGTCGAAAGGTTCATCATCATTTTATGGAGTATTGAACCCAAATATGATCGGATCTGCCTTCACAAGACAGTTTACCGAGTATGCTGGTAAGAAAAAATATGCTACTGATATCGAACTTTGTGCTACCTTGTTTTTAGGAATAGTAAAAAAACATGGATTTAGGGATGGAAATAAGCGGAATCTGTCAAGATAGTTTTCGCCAGGTTTTATAGTTAAGCTGCTGTGTTGAGCGTCCGGTATACAGGGGTGATGATGCGGCACTTGCGGCAAGACAACATATCGAGTCTGATTTAGTACAAGAAGGTTGGACGAAAAATAATCATTTTCCTAAAAACCAAACTGAGTATATGCGAATGGGTTTGTTCTAGAAAGATTGATTACTTGTTAGAAGCAATTACCATAGACGTAAGAGCCTTACCGGTAAAGTGAGACTTTGAATAAGTTTGCGACGCTGAGTTTTGTATTGTATAAAAAAGGGATTCATGTTCATCCATCGGTAGCTGCTTTGCTTTTGCATATGATCTGCATTTGAGTTCTAGGGTATTGATTACGTTGCCGTGGTTTTTCATTAAAACCCTCCTTGCTAAATCAGCTTCGTTTCTAGATAGACCATATATGTCATGAAAGATCTGAATGATCTGTTCCTGATATATAATGAAATTTTGTGTCTGGCCAACCACGGAGGTCATAGCATCAATATACCAGTCAGGGATATGTCTCACTGGTCTCCATTCTCTAGGAGATAAATAGTGAAGAGTCTCATCCTTAATCTCATTTAAAGTTCGCTTATGAGAGATAGCCTTCAACATATCAATGTTATCATTTGCATTAAGAGCGATAAATAAAACCAAATCATTAAAACTGTTAATGGTAAATAAATTCTCCGAAGCACTAACGAAATTATGTTGATTCTGTATGCTTTTTTTAAAAAAACTTGGATCGATCTTTGATAAACTCTTTATGTTATTAAATAAGGATAAGGTTTCATTATGATCAATAGAAAAATGCTTTAGTGAATCGCATTCTACGAGCTGTATAGAAATTGCCTCATCAAGAACGCCATGTAATGCGATATATGGTTCTTGATATCCGTTCCCCTGATCACGATATAATAAAGTAGCTTGATCTTGCCCATACATATCTATAATCTCATCAAAAATGTCGTTACGGCGACCTGTTTCAATTTCTAAAATTATATCTGGATTGCTTTCCTGTAATGGATTGCAGAAACGCTCAAACCATAATTCATGATAGATGGGATCTATGTTGGTTATACCGAGAAGGTAGCAGATGATGCTGCTAGGTGCGCTTCCGCAACCCAAAGATATTTGAATATTTAATGAGTTGATGGTCTTAACTAGATCGGAGAAGAATAAGAATTCGGCAGATAACTTTTTAGTGTTTACTATCGCGAGTTCATGATTTATCCGCATTAGTACTGAATTCAATAAATCGGGATAGTAGCTTGAGATATTGTTCGATATGGCATCCTTTAGATATTCATGCGCCTTTTCTTCAGTAATGCCAGTCCAGTTTTTCATGGTATCTCCTCGTTATAGATGCTTATATAGGTCTTGCAGCTGTAGAACTAATTGTTGCAGAAAGCCATTGCCATAATGTTTGAAGATCTATATTGCTGGTTAATCGTCTAATAAACAACCATGACAAATCATATATAGACTTATTCAAGACATCCTTTTTGAGATATTTGATTGCTGAGATAATAAGAGTATCTAGTGCAAAGCTGGTTTTCATCGGGCTTTCTCTATGGAGTAGGTTAACTTGAGGAAGTGACATAATCGGTCACCAGATAAGTAGGGGATTGAATTTGGCTAGTACACTGCCAATAAAAAAGAGAAGACGTCACGATTTTATATGATTAACAATGCCCGGATAGAATCTTTCGTGCCATGGTTGAAATAATGGCGCATGCACGTGCATCTGATAAAGCATCGTGATGATGCAGAGAAATACTAAACTTGGCTGAAAGCACATCAAGAGAATATCGATCGAAATGCGGCCATGCTTTTCTCGCTTGCGCTAGGCTACAGGTAAAAACAGGTGTTGGGGCGTTGATAATGTTTCGTAACAACATGGCATCGAGGACGGCTCGATCAAATGAGGCATTATGTGCGCAAAGCTCATCGTCTTGGATAAAATCCTTGATGCATGGCCATAAGGCTTTAAAATTTGGCCAGGCAGCGGTATCCTGTGCTGTTATGCCGTGTATATCGATAAAGGCCGGTAGGAAGTAAAGCTCAGATTGATTTATGAACGAATACATCTCGTCGACGATAGCACCGTCCCGCACCTTGACGATAGCGACTGAGCAAGCGCTAGCTCTGTCATAGTTCGCCGTCTCAAAATCAATAGCGCAAAAGTCCATGTTCATTAGGAATGTTCCTCACCGATGCCATAAAAGTCGAGCGCCAATTTAAGTTCGTCTCGAATATAGTCGCATAACCAGGATGGCTCCAATACGGTAGCTGATCTGCCCCAGCTCAGTATCCACCGCGTCAAGCCGAACAACGCACCCGTTTCAAAACGCATGGTTAGGCTACCGTCATCATTATCTAGCAGTTGGTACCCGTCCGGCCATGATCGACCCTTGATATATGGTGCTTGATCCTCGCTAAATCGAACGGATACCTGGAAGCGCTTCCCTTGGATGATGCCGAATGGATCAGATAGTATCATGTCGGGGTTGAAATCCTTCGGCCAGGAAAAGGTCTCATCAAGCATGGATAGATCCCGAATTCGCTCAATGGCCAAGATGCGTATCGTACCATGCCGTTTGACTTGAACGAAGACGTACAACCCGCCCTCCGACTCGAAGAGTCGGAGGGGATTCATATGATAGGTTTTTACCTCGCCGCACTCGCGCGACTCGTAGGATACTTCGCAGACTATTCTTTCAGTAATGGCTTTAGTCAGTAGCCCGATTCGTTCGACGACGCGTTCATCTCTCGCTTTCGGTATGTTCACGGCGGCGCTCAAGAGCGCTCGGCTTGGCTTGGTACCTGCGCCGGTTTCCTTGGGTTCAAAGGCGTAACCGGTCGCTGCTCCCACGAAACTCAGCTTCTTACGAAGCTCCTTAACTGGTTCTTCGAGGCTCGGCTGACGCGAGGCGTTCTCAAAGATCCAATCGAGTAGAACGCGATCCTCTAGACTGAACTCGACGACAGGTAAAGGAATCCACCAGTTTCGAGAGGAGCCGGGATCGGTAAGGTAATACCGATGCCCTCGTTCCGGGTCTGAATAGAGAGGGTAGCCAAGTTCGGATAGCTTATTAAACAAACGATAGACGCTCCGTTTATCGATGCCGAGTCGCTCGGCTGCCTCTTGGGTAGAAACGCCATGAGGTCGATTTAACAAGCGAGCCGCGGCGAGCACTTGTATGAGATTATGATACATCTAAACGCGCTCCATAGACTTTTACAGCATGGCTCAGCCCCAACGTTTCGTCCAGGGGAAATGACCATATTTGTCACTACTTTACCTCGTGTGACTGAAAATGTGACTTTTTTACCCTTTGTCTGATACTAAACCATGGCATCTGATGGAATCCTATCAAAATTTTTTTTCTGCTAAATCTAGTCACAGCAAGCATTATGTTATGCTATGTCGCTTTATGGCAATGAATTAGCATGATTCGCAATCAATAGGTCACCGGTTCGAATCCGGTATTCTCCATTAGCAGGTTACATGCTTTATAGCCCCCCAGAAAAGCCGACTTAAAAATATGTGAATCTAACTAATTCTCGTTGCCTCTATTTGGAAATTGCTTTCGCCCCGCTGAACCAAGGTATCTCTTTGCCGGTGATCATCTGGATTCTGAGTCCCAGTTGAGCGGCGTTATGCTGGATATGCCTCATGTTATAGATATACAGTTCTGCACGGCTGATCTTCCTAAAATCGATGCCCGATTCGCCATATAAACTGTCTGCTGTTTCTGCTTCAACCGTGGCTTTGAGCTTTGCATAGCAGTGGGAGAGGTAATCCAAGCAGAAATCTTTCTCGTAAAGCTGCTGAGGGATCTTGTTTTCCATCTCCTCATAGTCTAAGAAGATGTGCTTGTGGCCAACATGGAATGCTTGCTCCTTAAACGGCACCGAGTCACGTCCAAGATAAAAGTCGGTGTAGAAGAGGGTATGGAAGACTACTTGTGAGAACGGAGCATCCTTATGGGCTGCTTGCCACTCGCTTTCAGGGCAAAATTCAATACAGTATCTTAAGGTGTCGAGGCTTGCTGTCATCTGGTGGAGGATTAAACTTTTAAGCGTATTCGGCATGGGTTGCTCCTGTTAGTCCATTCTACACCATCCCCGTCAGTAATGCTTATTAGATCGGAAGAGCGTCGTGTAGGGAAAGAGTGTAGATCTCGGTGG
>CALBTS010000895.1 GCA_937968035.1 uncultured Methanomethylovorans sp. | reverse complement strand
AACTTAATAATGGTTTAGTCGTTTAATTTCGTATGTTTGTCACAAATATTTTAATATTCGTCAAAATATTACCAGATTATCAGATAAGATGAAGAAGGTACTTCTTTCTGCATTCTGTTTCTTTTTTTCTTCTGTTATTTTCAGCCAGATCATAGCAGATCATACTGTTGTTGACAGGTACGATGATATACCACAGCAGTATATAGATGAGGTAAAGAAGATGTGGCTGGTATATGCAGGGGAGTCTCATTCGGCCGCAATTAGGACAGGGCTTGCATTGCTAGAGTCCATCAATCCAATATATCAGGTAAATGTCACTGAATCAGGGACTCCGGAATCATATACTGATAGTCACTTAAGAGCGAGTCGTGCTACGTGGGGCAATTTGACAAGTAGCTCTGGGTGGATATATAGTTATGGCGAGGAAGATTGGTTCACAAGTTCAACTGCAATAAGCAGGACTAAGTCGGGTATTACTTATTGTAATACACATAGCTTAGAAATTGCTGCAATAGGATTTGGTTGGTGTTGGGATCCGGAAATAAACACTACAGATGAGTTTAATATGTATCTCAATGCTACTGAAGATTATATAACACATTGTTCTAATAACAATTATTCATCTAAGGTATTTTTTACAACAGGAACGGTTGATGGATATACAGGATTAACCGGATATTCAAAACATCTTGGTTATGAATTAATAAGAGAACATGTGTCAGGTGAAAATAATAAGATTCTGTTTGATTATGCTGATATTCTATGCTATGATGATAACTCTGAAGTACCCAATACTACGAGTTATGATGGGCATGTTTATCCAATAATTACATCCACAAATTCAGTACCAGAACAAACAGGTCATATTTCCAATGCTGGTGCACTGAGACTAGCCAAGGCTATGTGGTGGATGCTGGCTAGAATAGCGGGATGGGATGGTGGCGTTGGATCAGTGCCAGTGGAGAGCATCACAGTATCTGGTACCGGAGGTGCGACAACAATCTCACAGGATAACAGCACACTTGCCCTGACGGCAGCGGTGCTTCCGACAAATGCTACCAACAAGTCAGTTACATGGAGTATCATCAATGGCACAGGTCAGGCAA
>CALBTS010000894.1 GCA_937968035.1 uncultured Methanomethylovorans sp. | reverse complement strand
TTTTTACGGGGTGCCCGTAAGGATGGCACTTCTGGCCCTTGTGATGGGAGGAATGGAATGAATTCCGAGAATACTGACTTTGAACTGGAACCCGGACTGAGGGTCAGGCCGATCGAAAATGGCACGGTCATAGATCATATAAATGCAGGTCAGGCACTTAATGTCCTGCATATACTGAAACTACCAGGCCAATTTGAAAGCGTGGTTAGTGTTCTCATTAATTCTCCCAGCAAGTACGGTAAGAAAGATGTGGTGAAGATAGAGAACAGGGAACTGAAGGTCAAAGAACTGGATAAGATATCTTTGATAGCGCCCAATGCGACCATCAATATAATACGGGATTTCAAAGTCCTCAAAAAGAACAGGGTCAAGATCCCTGAATACGTGGAAGGGGTGGTGCAATGCGTCAACCCGAACTGCATATCGAATAGTTCTGAGCCTATTACATCTAAATTCCGCGTCTATGAGGAAGATAATATAATAAACCTGCGCTGTGTGTACTGCGAGCGCATAATATCAGAGGACATAGCTGACCATCTGTTAAGAGAATAGACTTACAGACCAAGAATATCTTCCATGGTATACATGCCCGGACCGGCATTACATACCCATGCTGCAGCCTTTACAGCACCTGAAGCAAAAGACTGTCTGGAATGTGCCTGGTGTTTTATCTCGATACGTTCACCGTCACCTGCGAACAGCACCGTATGATCACCTGCAATGTCCCCGCCACGCACTGCGTGGATGCCTATTTCCTTGCTGCGGGGAGCAAGACCCTGGCGGCCATAAACATATTCTTTGCCACCCAGTGCAGCACTGATGACATCTGCGGCCTTTATGGCAGTGCCGCTGGGGGCGTCTTTCTTCTTGTTATGATGAGCTTCGATGATCTCGATATCAAAATCTCCCATGTATTTTGAGGCCTCTGCAAGTATCTTAAAAAAGACATTTACACCTACTGAGAAGTTAGGAGATATGATCCCTGCCACATCATATTTTAAAACAGCTGCTTTTATGATCTGTTTTTGCTCACTGGAAAGACCAGTTGTTCCGATGACGAGGTTCACACCCGCCGAAGCTGCCCTGGGGGCATTCACAACTGTTGCATCGGCGATCGTAAAATCTATCAGCACATCAGTAGCTGACTCCTTAAGGACCTTTTCCATGTCCTTTACGTCAGATATAGGAACACCAAGACTACCTACCTGGGCAGTTTCCCCTGCATCCGTGCCCATATTCACAAGATCGAAAGCTGCTGAAAGCTGCATTCCGTCAAAAGCCATAATATTGGAAATGATGAGCTTGCCCATCCTTCCTGAAGCACCTGTAACTGCTGCTCTGATCATGATATGCACCCCATATCCCTCAGGACATCTTCAAGGACCATTTCATGCTCTCTGCTTAAAGGAGCAAGAGGAAGCCTTAATCTGCCATTTGCCAGACCTAGCATATCCATTGCTCTTTTTACAGGGATGGGATTCGTTTCAAGGAAGAGAGCGCGTGTCAGCGGTGCAAGTTCATAATGAAGTGCCTGAGCCGTTTTAAGATCGTTGTTCTTAACAGCGGTCACAAGGTCAACCATTTTTTCGGGAACAACATTTGCAACCACTGAAATAACACCCACCGCTCCCATACACATAAGAGGCAATGTAAGGCCATCCTCACCCGAGATGACCACAAAGTCCTCATCCAATGTGTTTTCAATTATACGGGAAACCTTCACCGGATTTCCGCTTGCTTCCTTTATGGCCACGATATTCTCTATCTTGGAAAGCTCGGTAATTACTTCCAGAGGCATGTCCTGCCCTGTGCGGGAAGGCACATTGTAGAGTATAACAGGGATATCCGCAGACCTGGCAATACTGGAAAAGTGTGCGATCAGACCGGCATTGTTGGGCTTATTGTAATAAGGAGATATAATCAGCACCGCATTGGCGCCTGCATCGTATGCATGCCTTGTGAGCTCCACTGCTTCGGTGGTGTTGTTAGAACCTGTACCAGCGATAACAGTGGTTTTGGCACAGTCAACGGTCAGATCGATGAGGTCCATATGCTCCTGGGTGGACATGGTCGCGGACTCACCGGTGGTTCCGCAAGCCACCATTCCTGCAACACCGCCTTTTTCCACATACTCGACAATGTTCCTGAAAGACGTGACATCTATCCTGTTATCGGCATTGAACGGTGTTATAAGAGCAGGAAATACCCCTTCGAACATGGTACCACTTCGACTGGAACTTATTCCATGCGTACGTGAGTCATCTTGCGTGTGACATAGCCGGCCACACGGTTCCTTATGACCTTGCTTTCAATTGTTGTATACTGTGTCACAAGGTGCTTGTTCGTATCAAAGTCCTTTGTGAAAGCGTCACCGTAAGTGTCTATAAGGCGAAGTGAAATGGTCTTGATATTGTTCTGTCTTATGTTTCCCATATATGATTCTCCATCTATTGCAAGTGTAATTTCTTAATATGAATTCTCAAGAGTGGAATTTGTACCGCTTATAACTACTCATGCATTTATAACTTTTGGAATGAAAGATTCATCTAACCATATCCTGCATTCCACAAAAGCGGTGTACTGGACAAGAGTGTAAATCCACAACATCATATATCAGTCTTTCCAAGCAGTCTTTCAAGAGCATTGGCCTGCCTGAAAACGACTTCCCTTTGGCCCTTGCGATTGATATAAAGACCAATGAATACGATCATGAGACCTAGTTCCGGGTTCAGGGGAGTCAGGATCACACCTATGAGCATTACAAAAGAAGATATAATGCCCTTTAAGGCTCCTTTTCTGTATGACACGATCCTTGTGCGCCTGAAGATACGGATGTCCCGCAATGTAAGGAACAACACAACAAAATAGGCCATGATCGAGATGTAGACGTACATTGAGTCCTCCTTTCCTGATAAATAAGCAGATGATGTTATTTCAATACACCGGAAAGATATCGTTAGAATAGATTACTTTCACTGTGCATGGATCGGAAATTATAAACCCTGAATTATATATGAAGCTCTAAATGAGCGCAGACCAAAACCGTATAACACTGCACATTGATATGGACAGTTTTTACTCGTCAGTGGAAACAAGAGAAAAACCTGAGATCCGGGGAAAGCCCGTGATAGTGGGCTCTGACCCTAAAAATGGTACCGGAAGGGGCGTAGTAAGCACCTGCTCCTATGAAGCCCGCAAATACGGCATACATTCAGCAATGCCCATATCCAAAGCATATAAGCTGTGTCCTGATGCCGTATATTTACCGGTGGATATGGAACTATACAAAAGTACATCTTCCAGGATAATGGAAATACTTAGAGAGTTCTCTTCCAGATTCCAGCAGGTCAGTGTGGATGAAGCATACATGGAGCTTGACAAAGACATCACTGATTATGATAAAGCTATTGATGTCGCAAAGAGCATCAAGGAAAATATACTGCGCAGGGAAGGACTTACATGTTCCGTGGGGATAGCTCCGAACAAGGTGATAGCCAAGATAGCATCCGATTTCAATAAACCAGACGGCCTTACAGTTGTAAGTCCTGAAGAAGCGAAACAGTTCCTGGACCCTTTGTCCATATCCAAAATACCAGGGATAGGAAAGAAAACTGCTCTGCTGTTACGTGAAATGGGGCTGGGGACCGTTGGACAGCTCGCAGTATACGATGTGCAACTGCTCATAGCGAGATTCGGAAAATTCGGACTGACAATGCACCGGATGGCTAACGGGATCGACGAAAGAGAAGTGGAGGAAACAGAAGGAGTTAAATCCATCAGCAAGGAAGACACCTTTGACGAGGATATAACTGATCCTGATACCATAAAAAAGGTTTTCTACGCTCTGTCCGAGAAGGTACATGCATCCCTTCTGAAAAAAAGATACCGTTTTCGTACCATCACTATCAGAGTCAGATACGGGAACTTCAGCACCTATACGCGGTCCAGGACCTTAAGCTGTGCCAGTACAGACCTCTACGTTATGAGAAGGGAAGCCCTGCATCTTATGAAAGAATTCACAGGTACCGGCAGGTTCAGACTGCTTGGAGTTGGGGTCTCAAATCTTGAAAAGATAGATGAAAGGCAAACATTGATTACAGATTACTAAAACATTTATTCATGATACTTAATAGAACTACTGAATTCCCAGGGAATTTACATCAATAATTCCAGAGGCGTACAGGACAACAACCAGCAGTGGCTGGTGTATGATATATATCGCCAGTGATCTTCTTCCCATGAACTCAAGAGCGGATATCAATGGATTCTGAGAGAGATTAGGGAGTTCATATTTACGATGATGATCAGGATACATCATGTTGCCCGAGAATATTCCCAGCATGGTAACGCCAAACCAGGGCAGCAATGGAAAATGATCAAGGGTCTGGAAACCTGCAGGGGTCAGACCAAGCCATATAAGCCATGGAAGATCAACTGTGAAGTTTTCCACTGATCCTCCCAGAAAAAGAACGATAAACCCTCCGATAAGATTGGGAAGGCGGTATTCCAGTAAAGGATATGATAATATGATAGCTACGCCAATGAAGTGCAAAATACCGAACACTATGACCTTATCCGGGAAAAGCACCCAGCTTCCCATCGTGAAGACCAGACCCCATAGAAAGATGTGAAAGCCCCTTTTGAGATATTTTTTGAAACCAACCTGCAAACCAGATACCTTACTTCTGGAATGGCTCAGGGTAAGGGAAACGCCTACAAGAAAAACAAAAAGAATAGCTGCACTCCTGCCGATATAAAATACCGGCCCCGACCAAACGTCTACGTGCAGCACACCAAAGAACACCAGATCATAAAGGAAATGAAACTGCACCATAAGGAGTATGGCGATCCCCCTTAGTGCATCAATTTCCCAGAACCTGTTGTGAACGCTGAGCATTACACGCTGCCCCGGAAATGTTCACTTTTTCTTTTCTTTTCGCTCTGCCTTAAAAACAGAAGGCAGGTGCAGGGCATATGTGCCGTCTTCCTTGATGGCCATGATGATCTCCTTACGCTGCAACAGGGAATCCAGATTGAGTTCGTAAGATCCGGGACCAAGTATACGAACGGATTCCACCCTGTCACCATCCTCCTCTATGACACTGCGTTCCTCTTTTTCTATACCTATGATCTCATCTATCTCTTTTATGAGCTTCTCTGCAGGAGTTTCTTGCTTGTGGGTTTCGTCAAGGACCTCATGACCGGCCTTTTCCGAAACTTGATGCTCTTCTTCAGGACCTTTAACGTAGAGGAACTTGTTCCACCCACATGACGGACAGCCACTGAGGATAACTGCGGCTCCATCAACGAATATTTCTCCACATCTGGTGCACTTATGTGACATATTTCACCGTTTTTTAATAAGCGCAGGGATATATTAAAACCCTTCCTACCACAATGCCTTTCATTGCTACACTGCAGGAACAAGACCTTCCAGAAGGATTTTGGTGGCAGAGGAGATCTTCCTATTTCAACCTGCCAGCCTAGGCTATCCCAAAAGCAAACGGGCCAGGTGGATGACACACTTACCATAGGCATTTTATAGCCGGTATGTCCCATATATCCCGTTTCGCCTTTCCCATAAGATTTAAACTTAGCCGGCAATAACATGATCAAGACCTTTCCCTCCGGACATATGAAAATTTCATACTTTAGATCTCTTTTAATATATGTTTTCACTGCCTCTTCCATCGCAACATTTATCTGTAATGATACCGTTGAATGGGAGTACATCGTTACACGCAAAATATGAAGCGGGGTAGGGTAGCCAGGAGATCCCGACGGGCTCATAACCCGTAGACCAATGGTTCGAATCCATTCCCCGCTACTGATTTTTTTATTAACTGAATTTAGTTCTCTAGTGCAATCTTTCATATTTGTTATTAATTCAGTCTATTTGAACCTTTTTTAGAAGGAAAACAATTTCCATAGGACCTTTATTAAACTTATCCAAAAGCTTTATGATAGTGGGCGGCTTACTCTTTTTATAGGTAAATAGGGGAGTGTATAATATGCAGAGTGAAATGTATAAAAAGATACTCATTGCAACGGATGGTTCAGAAAATGCTAAGCATGCGGCATCATCTGCGATAGATATCGCGGGAATGGCAGGGGCGAAACTATATGCACTAAACGTCTTGCCGGACATACCTCATCTTTCATATTTTGGTGTGCCTATCGAGCCTCCAAAAGGAGTTTCCCTTGAAGAAAAGGATTTTGAAAAACATCTGGAAGCTGATGGGAGAAAAGCACTTGATGTTGTAGTGGAGATGGGGAAAAAGACAGGAGTGGAAGTTGAGCCTGTGATGATCAAAGGACATCCGGGTTCTGCGATAATCGACTTTGCAGATAAGAACGATATCGACCTGATAGTAATGGGTACTCTGGGAAGATCTGGCATCGACAGGGTACTGGTGGGAAGCGTGGCTGTGGATGTTGCAAGGCATGCAAAGACACGAGTGATGATAGTTAAGTGAGCCCATAGAAGGTACTTTTTTGAGAATGAAGTGAAAAATTGGGTTGAAACAGTTTTTCACCTTCTTTATTTCCCTGCATTGTGCAAGGAGTAACAGTTACATGACCTGTGAGCTGAGCGGATATTACATCACTCGTGCCTGAGAGACGCAAGATATTGAAAGGAAAAACCTGCAATATAATTAAATAAAGGCAACCCTTTTATAATGAAAAAGAACTGAACAGGGCGATCCTTAAATGGTAATGGAAAAACTCGGAAACTCCTTGCAGGATGCACTTAAGAAACTCGTCAAATCCGGCAGGATAGACGAACACACGGTAAATGAAGTGGTAAAGGACATCCAAAGAGCAATGCTGCAGGCTGACGTCAATGTCAAGCTTGTCATGATGATGTCGAACCACATCAAGGAGCGTGCTATGAAGGAAGATGTGCCTTCAGGCATGAACCCCCGTGAGCATGTGATAAGGATCGTCTACCAGGAACTTATCAATATCATAGGTAAAGGCACAGATATTCCCCTGAAACCTCAGAAGATCATGATGATAGGTCTTCAGGGTAGCGGTAAGACCACGACCACATCAAAACTTGCAAGATATTTTCAGCGCAAAGGTCTGCGGCCGGCAGTGATATGTGCAGATACGTTCAGGCCCGGTGCATACCAGCAGTTGAATACCCTTTGTGGTAAACTTAACGTTACATTTTACGGAGAAGAAGGCAACCCTGATGCAGTAGGGATCGTAGAAAGAGGTCTTAAGGAAGTGGAAAAATACGATGTGATCATAATAGACACTGCAGGACGCCACTCTCTGGAAAAGGACCTCATCGAGGAAATGGAACAGATCCATGCCATTGCACATCCTGATTACAAACTGCTTGTACTTGATGGTGCGATAGGTCAGCAGGCAAGCGAACAGGCAAGAGCGTTCAACGATTCTATCGGTATCTCAGGTGTCGTCATCTCTAAGCTGGATGGTACTGCAAAGGGCGGTGGAGCCATATCTGCCGTTTCTGAGACAAATTCATCCATCGCGTTCATCGGTGTTGGAGAAACACCCGAAGACCTGGAGAAGTTCGAACCTGACAGGTTCATATCTAAACTACTTGGAATGGGCGATATAAAGGGCCTCATAGAGAAAGCCCAGGAAAACCTGAAGGAAGAAGAACTTGACATGGAAGCCATGATGAGGGGACGCTTCACCCTCAAGGACATGTACAAGCAACTGGAAACCCTTAACAAAATGGGCCCAATGAAACAGATCATGCAGATGCTGCCTCTGGGGGGCATGGGTGTAAAGGTGCCTGAGGAAGCTTACCAGGTGACGGGGGAGAAACTTACACGGTACCGTGTGGTAATGGACTCCATGACCGAGGAAGAAATGCTTAATCCACGCCTTATAGGAAGTGCCAGGATAAAGCGTATCTCCATAGGATCAGGATGCAGTCCTGACGATGTAAGGGAATTGTTGAAGTACTATAAAACGATGCAGAATACCATGAAGGGGTTGCGCGGCGGTAAGTTCAACATGCAGAAAATGATGAAGAAATTCGGCATGTAAAACCAAAGAGGTATGGGGTTAGTAATCCTCACATACCTTGAAGAAATTTAAGAAAAGGTCCTTACCTTTTTCCGTGTGGGCAACTTCCGGGTGCCACTGCACCCCGTAAAGTGGCCTGGTTTCATGCTTCATGGCCTCTATTTCACAAATTTCTGACCTTGCCAGCCGGATAAAACCTTCAGGCAGGGTTTTTACTTCATCGGCATGTGAAGCCCAGACAGATGTGCGGGGAGCCATACCTTGAAGGATATCATCTTGTTCAAGGATCTCGACCGCTACCTCGGCATATCCGCCATATTTACCCGGACCGACCTCTCCGCCAAATGTCCTGGCCATCACCTGATGCCCCAGACAGATCCCAAGAATAGGGAGATCGATCTCCTTTATATACTGTGCACAATTGCCCGCCCTTTCCAAAGTCGGACCGCCACTGAGCACCAGTCCGTCCGGTCCTTTTGACAGGATGTCTTCCACTGAAGATGTATTGGAGATCATGCTCGTATCCATATCCAGGTCCCGGATAGTACGGTGGATGAGATGGCAGAATTGACCATAGTTATTGATAACAAGGATGTTCATTGTTTTCATGATATAGACCCACCCGGGTATTTATCGCAAGTATGGTGAATCAATATAAATACATATGCTATTTTACAACAACACCAAAAAATGAAGCTACCTATGAATAATGTATAAATAAATACTTATAGGGTATAATTAATATATTGGGATAAATTCAAATCGCGCGAGGATGTTGTTTTGAATATTGTGTCTACCGGAATAGAGGGATTGGACGAGGTTCTCGGGGGAGGGGTCCTTAGTCCCTCGACCACATTCATTGCAGGAACACCTGGAACAGGAAGGACCACGCTTGGAATGCAGAGCCTGTGCGCTGCAGCAAAAAAAGGAGAGAAGGTGCTGTACGTAGCTATCTCATCCAAACCTGAAGCATTGATACGACAGATCCTTTCACGGTTCAGTTTCTTTGAAGAGAATATAAACATCCGTACCTTTAATGTCAGTAGTGTGGAAAGAGACCCGCTCACTATGCTTGTAGAACTAGGGAATATCGTAAGTTCACTTAAACCCGACAGGATACTGATAGATCCTGTCACACCTATCGGATTCGGATTCCCGGAAGCCGAAAGGAGAAGGTTCATGTATTCCCTTAACGCTGCACTCAATGAATGGAATGCAGTGGTCTGCTTTACAGGCACTCTGGAACCAGACGCTGTAAAGAGCAACGTGATCAGCGATATAGTAGACAACATAATCTATATATCTCAAGACCTTGACCCACATATCACCAGGCGATATATCGAATTAATGAAAGTGAGTGGTATGTCATCCGTCCAGGGAAAGCATACATTTGAGATCGGAACAGATGGCATATCCGTCTATCCGAAAGATATTGCACAAGCCGACTATTCCATAAACGCTTCTGCTGAGCGTATTTCCATTGGAACACCCATGCTTGACGAGATGCTTGGAGGCGGATTGTTCAAAGGGTCCTCGAACCTTATAGCTGGCTCTACAGGCACGGGTAAAACAGTACTTGGACTCAATTTCATTATGGAAGGAGCAAAAAAAGGGGAACCTGGCATTATTATCAATTTTGATGAAACTCCGGAGGAACTGTTTTTACATGCTTCCAACTTTGGATGGGATCTAAAGGGAATGTATAAAAATGGCAGCCTAAAGATCATTCATACTTTACCGTCCTCATTGGACCCTAACAAACATATGATGCAAATTCAGAAAGCCATCCAGGAAACAAAGGCAAAGAGAATGTTCCTGGATGCAGTAGAAGGTTTTGATTATGTCCTTGCGGACCCAATAGAAAGAAAACAGCATATTTCCGCTCTCTCAAGAATGTTCAGGAACGAAGGAGTTACATCACTTCTGACCTGTCTTACCACGGAAAGCAAAGAACGCTCAAAGATATGCGACATACAGATAACATCAGTTGCAGACACCGTAATAATGCTGCAACAGAGCCTTATATCCTCTGTTTTGCAGAAGTCCTTATCAATAATCAAGATGAGAGGCAGTGATCATGAGAAGGGGCCTGCAAGATATGAGATAAACTCAAATGGCTTTGTGATAGAGAATCTCATGCGTGAGTAAAAAGGCGGACAGTAACCTTTTCTGCCCCAGAAGGACCTGAAACGTACTTATTTTCTCTAAATAACTTTATATACCTTAGCCATGTTACTATGTAACATACTAGCACGGCACTAGAATGGAGATCACAAATATGTCAGAAATTGGAAAAAGCATACGTATCGAAAGGATAATGGACAGGAACAGCAGGAACATGGTGATAATACCTATGGACCATGGAATATCCGATGGTCCCATTAAAGGTCTCATCAACATTGCAGATTCCATCAATAAAGTAGCTGAAGGCGGAGCAAATGCGGTGCTCATGCAAAAGGGCATGATAAAGCACGGACATCGCGGATACGGCCATGATGTCGGGTTAATAGTGCATATGAGCGCATCCACATCCCTCGGACCGGACCCTAACAACAAAGTTCAGGTCTGCAGCGTGGAAGAAGTGATGAAAATGGGAGCTGATGCAGTATCTATACATGTGAACGTGGGTTCTGAAACAGAGGCCGACCAGCTCCAGAAATTTGGAAAGGTAGCTGAAGACTGCAATATCTGGGGCATACCTTTGCTTGCCATGATGTACCCCCGGGGCAAGAAAGTAACAAATCCACATGATCCCGTGATGGTGGCCCATGCTGCAAGGGTAGGAGCAGAACTTGGAGCTGACGTGGTCAAGACAGTATACACAGGAGATGTGGATTCGTTTAAGGATGTTGTGGAAGGATGTCCGGTGCCAGTTGTTATTGCTGGCGGACCTAAGACAGAAACCGACGAGCAATTCCTGGAAATGATAAGAGGCGCCATTGATGCGGGCAGCAGAGGAGTCGCCATTGGCAGGAATGTTTTCCAGCACAAGGACCCCACAAAAATTACAAGAGCAATAACAGAGATAGTGCATAAGGATCGTACTGTAGAAGAAGCTCTTGAGATACTTAAGTGAAACAACGTGAGAACATGAACAGGAAAAGCGTATGGATAAAAGCCGATGAAGGCAGGTGGGATGACAGGAAAGGCAGGATCACCACCGGACTGGAATCGGGAGTGGATTACGTACTGGTAGATGCCAGTGATGTTGAGAAGGTAAGGGAACTGGGGGACATAAAGGTCGCAGCTTTTGCCCATGATGAAAGGTCTGGTGCAGACATCATAGTAGTAGGGAAAGGAAGCGAAGGGGATGGAACAAAACCACTGCCTCCTGACTTCAGTGGCTCTTTTGACATAATAACGGCCACCCGCCTGAAAGGAAAAGGCTTGAAGGTAGCCGGATACGTGGTCATCCGCAATAAACAGTATGAAGAGTTTGCAGCAGAACTGGCCGAAGCCTGCGACTACATTATAACCGTAGGCACTGACTGGAAAGTAATTCCTCTGGAAAACCTCATTGCAGGATTGCATGACAAAGACGTACAGATCATTTCCGGGGTCAGGACCTCTGAAGAAGCGAAGCTTTCGCTTGAGACCATGGAACATGGATCCGATGGAGTGTTATTGGATACTGACGACCCAAGTGAGATAAAGAAAACTGTGGGAATGGCAGAAAGGTCTGGTGTCGAGGATATTGAACTTGCAGCTGCCATCGTCACAAAAGTGGAGCATGTGGGCATGGGTGATCGTGTATGTGTGGACACTTGCAACCTTATGACAAGCGGGGAAGGTATGCTTGTAGGTTCACAATCCTGCGGCCTTTTCCTTGTGAACTCGGAAGCTGATGACAGCCCGTACGTTGCATCGCGGCCATTTCGAGTGAATGCCGGAGCGGTACACGCTTATGTACTGGTGGGAGAGAAGACGAAATACCTGTGTGAACTGGAAGCTGGTGATGAAGTAGCTATCGTTAATGCGGCCGGTGAGCAGAGAAAAGGTATCGTGGGCAGAGTAAAGATCGAAAGAAGGCCCCTTATGCTCATAGAGGCCGACCTTAACGGAAAGACTGTCAAGACCATTGTGCAGAACGCAGAGACCATTAAACTGCTGAGCAAAGGCGGGAAGCCCATAGCTGTCACCGACCTTCAACCCGGAGACGAGGTGCTGGTAAAGTTCGAGGAAATCGGCCGGCATTTCGGAATGAAGGTAGAGGAAACGATCATCGAGAAATGATCAGAGGGCTTATGGTAAAGATAGGTAGCTTCGACCTGTCAGAAGGAGCGGCAGTTGTAGCCGTCATAAGTGACTATCCAATGGAACTGGCCAGAGAGGCTCTCTTGCAGGGTGCAGACATACTGGAGATCAGGCTGGACCTGCTTGGTATAAAAGATACAAAGTCAGCGCTGGAAATGATCGCAGGCTTAAAGCAAGAGGTAAACCTGCCATGTATTGCAACCAATAGATTACCAATTGATGGAGGCAAATGGGAAGGACCGGAAAAAAAGAGAATACAACTTCTTCTGGATATTCTGCCTGTGGTGGATGCGGTGGACGTGGAACTCGCTGCAGAGGCTGACCTGCGGGAAAAGCTCATATCAGCCGCACATGAACTTGGCAAGACAGTTATTGTCTCGCATCATGATTTTAATGGAACCACTTCCATGGAAAAGATCAAGGATATGCTGGAAATGGCATGGCAAAGCGGAGGCGACATAGCCAAGTTCGCTGCGAAGGCCAATTCGCCTGCCGACACCATGAACCTTCTGCGCGTAACTCATGAAGCTACCAGACCCGTGTGCATGATAGCCATGGGCGATCTTGGAAAACATACACGGGTGATAGCACCGTTCTATGGTTCAGTGCTTACTTATGGCTCAATTGGAGAGGCTGTGGCACCGGGTCAGCTGAACATAGCAGAACTGAAGAGAACGATGAAGGTGCTGTTATGAAAAAAGTGTTTGCTGTCTTCGGCGACCCCATAGAGCACTCACTGTCCCCTGTGATGCACAATGCGGCATTCAAAGCTCTGGGAATGGACTGTACCTACCACGCTTTCCGGGTCAGCAAGGAAAACCTTAAAGATGCTATCAAAGGAGCACATGCCATGGGATTTGGGGGACTGAACCTTACGGTGCCCCTGAAGGAAGAGGCTCTGAGGACAGTGGAACCAGATCCCCTTGCAGCAGTCGTGGGGGCGGTCAATACCGTAGACCTCAAGGATGGCATGAGGGGATACAATACCGATGGCATAGGAGCTGAAAAGGCCCTTGTCGATGCAGGCGTGAAAATAGAGGGAGCGAAGGTACTGATAGTCGGTGCAGGAGGAGCTGCCCGGGGAATCGGTTTTCAGCTTGCAAGTGACGGAGCGGATGTGACCATTGCTAACCGTACGCCTGAAAGGGCTATGCAGCTCGCAGATGATGTTGCCCTTGCGGGAAACGTAAAAGGATGTGGTCTTGAGCGATTGGATGATCTTATAGCCAGCTCTGACGTGCTGATCAACTGCACCACATTAGGAATGCATCCGCAGGTGGAAGCTACCATAGCAACAGCAAAGCAGATGCATGAGGGTCTCGTGGTCTTTGATATTGTGTACAATCCACTGAAAACGAAACTGCTCACGGAAGCGGAAAAGGCCGGAGCAAGGACAGTATCCGGAGTGATGATGCTGGTATATCAGGGTGCTGAAGCTTTCAGAATATGGACAGGCGTGGAGCCACCCGTGGAAGTGATGAAGGAAGCTGTGATGGGAGCGCTGAGAACTTGAAAATGCTCATTGTGGGTGGTACCGGTGAAATGGGACAGTGGTTCTCCACCTTCTTCAGAGAAAGGGGGTTTGATGTCAGTATCTGGGGCAAGAGCGGAAAAACAGAGATAGCTGAAAGGCTGTGTGTCAGGTTCGCTCATGATCTGCATGCCGAAGTGGCCGAAAGTGATGTGGTGATAATTTCCGTACCTATTGACATCACAGAGCAGGTCATTGCAGAGGTTGCACCCCTGATGAAAGGAGGGAGCCTGCTCATGGACCTTACTTCCCTGAAAACCGGACCCACCCGTGCTATGCAGAAATATGCTCCTGCTGATGTGGAGATCCTGGGAACACATCCCATGTTCGGACCCACTATACCAAACCTGCACGGTCAAAGGTTCATCCTGACACCCATAGCTGACAGATGTCACAAATGGTTCCCTGTTATCAGAGAGATGTTAGATGAGAGCGGCGCACACATAGTGATCGTCGGTCCTGAAGAGCATGACAGGTTCGTTTCCGTAGTGCAGGGTCTTACTCATTTTGCATACATAACCATAGGTACGACATTGGACAGGCTTGATTTCAATGTGAAGGAATCACGGAGATTTATGAGCCCTGTGTATGACATAATGCTGGATTTCGTTGGCAGGATACTGGGTCAGAACCCTTATCTCTATGCGATGATACAGATGGAGAACCCGGAAGTGATCAAAGTGCATGATGCCTTCCTTGAGGAATGCCACAACACTTCTGAAATGATAAAAAAGCATGACCTGGAAGGTTTCATCACGAAGATGAAGGATGCCGCCATTCACTTCGGGGATACGTCACCTGCTCTCAGACGTTCTGACAAGCTGATCAATTACAAAATTGCTGAATATGAACACCTTATGGCATCAGTGGGAGAAGAGTGCGGGCTGTTGCATGTGTACTCTGGAAAGATACATGTGGGTAAACTCTGGAAGGTCACACCCACAGAGGTCATGCTTGCAGAAGGGACAAAAATGGTATCCCTGAAAATAGAGAACATACAGCTGCTTTCACCACAGGAGCTGAAAGAGTGGAAGATGAAAAATCTCACACATCACAGAAGGGACATATCTGTCACAGTTCCTGAGAATGCAGACCCTGGGATCATATTGGAGATCATATCAGTCAATGAGAACATAGTCGGGTCTGAGATCATTGACATGTACCTCATTCAGGGGAAAAAGAGTGTTACCTACCGCATCAGCATATTAGCAGATCAGGAGCCAGACAAAGTGCAGGCCGATGTAGAAAGGGTCCTGATTGGTATCGGATGCCAGTTAAGAGTATGAGCACAATAGTAATTTGAAGGCATTGTCATATTCACATGGCTTACTGTTATATGCAGGCAAGTGCAATCACCATGGGAAGTATCCGGTGAAAATATGAAAACAAGTGGTTTTGTTGACAAAATGCAAATGGCTCCTGAGCAGCGCCTGAGATTCCAGAAAGGTGGTTTGTTCTTCTTATCTGCCTTTGGGATATATCTTGGACTGCAGGGCCTATACCTTATACTTGTATCAAGGAACCTGCTTGCGGGTCTCCCGTTGTTCCTCGCGGCACTTATGATCGCTCCGCCACCTGTGGGCATATCTGAGATGTTGCGCAGCAGTTTCGGGATCAACATACCCATGTACAAGCGCATAGGCATAGCTATTATCATGCTGTTCATCAGCTGGGTTTTCCTGCCCTGAGAATAAAAAAAGGTCAAAACAAGATCAGAATAACATCAGACCTTGCTTACGAGATCTTCAAGGGCTGCCTTCGGGTCTGCGGCTTTCACTATGCCTGAAGCCAGCAGCACACCCACTGAACCAAGTTCAAGAGCTGCTGCAAGGTCCTCACCTTTGGAAATGCCAGCTCCGCAGAGCACTTTTACTGCGGGGTTCACCTTCAGGATCGCTTCCACGGAACCTGTGACCACCGCAGGGTCGGCTTTTGACACCGGGATGCCTGAACCGATGAGTTCCGGGGGTTCCACGGCAACGTAATCCGGAGACAGGGCTGCTGCGGCAGCGGATGTGGGCACGTTGTTCGTGCAGACAATGGTGGCAAGACCTGTTCTCTTTGCGGCCTGCACGGAAGCATCGATCTCAGCAAGCGTAAGCCGTCTTTCGGAGTGGTTTATGAGAGTGCCCACAGCTCCAGCGTCCTTGATACATCTGGAGAAGGCATGGCCTGTAAAGCTGCCAGCACCCACGCTGTCAAGGTGCTGTGAATATACAGGTATGTCCACCTGAGAAGCCACTCTGTAGATATCACAGAACTGCGGGGCAACTGCAATGTCAATGCCCGAATCGTCTGCAACGTCCTTACATGCCTGTGCAATCTTTACTGAGTTCTCTCCTGTGCCTTCAAGATATGTCTTCAGGTTCAACACTATCATAATTGAGCTGATCTTAACCCCTCCTGAAAAAAGCGTGTGCAATGCACACGCTCAGAAATCTGTCATGACCCTGAACTGGTCGATCTCTGATTTGTTCATGCCTTCTATGAATTTCTCTGCTACCTGCCTTACATCCCTGGCGTTGGTAATGGCACGGCCTACCACAAGGATATCGGCTCCTGCTTCCAGAGCTACTGGCATGGTGTCTATGCGTATACCGCCTGCCACTGCCACCAGCACCTTATGGGATTCGGTGGACATAGCCTTAATCTTGGCAATGTTGCCCCATGCGTGTTCTGTTTCCTCGATATCGATACCGCGATGCAGTTCCACAACATCGGGCAGTGAGCCCAGTTTTTTGAGCTCGTTGAGCACTGCGACAGGATCTTCGCAGTTGAGGGTGTCCATTACAGCATATATGCCGGTCTTGTGTGCCTCTTCGATGGCCTTCTGGAGAGTTGAGACCGGTGCAAGGGCTGAGATCACAATGGCATCTGCTGTTGCATCTGCGACCATGCGGGCTTCGAGGTTGCCTGTATCCAGGGTCTTGAGGTCTGCAACGATGAAGGCGTCAGGCCGCACCTCACGCAGCTGGGAAATGACATCCACACCATAGCGTTTTATGAGCGGAGTGCCAGCTTCGAGGATCACGTGATCGCTCTTTGGGATCTGGGCGACGATACTGCGGATGGCGGCTATATTGGGATTGTCAAGAGCAACCTGCAGGTATGGAGCATCCCAGAGCCTTGTGACCTTGAATCCCATGATGCCGTGGGCAGCCCTGTCCTTCTCTTTCATAACTGTTTCCACGCTTGGGAAGCCTTCCATGGCCCTCTTGAGAGCCAGCTTGGTGGCACCGTAGTTGTACCTGTAGATCCTGTTGTAGTCCGTTGCCTCCGGGTGTATGAACACGCTGGCTACGATCACAAGGTCTTCCACATCCTTTTTGTCGATGACGCCTTCTTCAACGGCATCTGCAACAGCCTTTGCCACGGCTGCCTGGGCAGGACCGAAGATCTGAGCTGCCTGTCCCATGTTCTTCACAGTAACTTTTGGGACGATGAGCGTGGAGGGTTTGGCTGGCAGGTTGGGACGGATGACTGACAAAAGAGGGGTGTGCCCGGCGGACAGCTGGGTAAGTCCGTTTGCAAAGGCAAGTCCTACAGGACCGTTCTTGTCACCAATGATAAGGTCTACGTGTGCGAGTTCTGGTTCCTCGCCGATGAGTGCTTCTCCGACTAGTAACATACTTCACCTACAAAATTGCATCAATAAAGACTATATATACTCTTCATATGCGACTTTATATAAGTCAGTGATGGAAACTGGCGCATTTTATATTATGTTTGCGATG
>CALBTS010000893.1 GCA_937968035.1 uncultured Methanomethylovorans sp. | reverse complement strand
TTTGTCATGTGGTCTGTGGAAACAATGCGACATGAAGGTCTTATGGAAGCACAGATCTATGCTCTTCTGGGTGTGGAACTGGAAAGGACCAGCGGAAGGATAACAGGATTTAAAGTTATCCCGCAGGAAGAGATGACACATCCGAGAATAGATGTGCTGCTCACAACATCGGGACTTTACCGTGACACCTTCCCATACCAGATAGAACTGATGGATACAGCGGTCCGCATGGTTGCGCAGCTCAATGAAACAAACGAGACCAACTATGTAAGATGGAACTCACTTGCAATAGAAGATGCAATGCTGGCAGGCGGATATAATGAAAGCGTTGCACACAATGTCTCTATGTCCAGGGTATTCAGTGAGGCCACAGGTACTTATGGTACTGGTGTTACCGAAGCAGTGGAGGCAAGCAATACCTGGGAGAATTCTTCAGAAGTTGCTGACCTGTACATATCCAGGATGTCCAATGTATACGGCAAGGATGTATGGGGTGTCAATTATGAGGATGTGTTCGAACTGAACCTCGGAGGAGTGGATTCAGCCATACACAGTGATACTTCGAACCTTTACGGTCTCATAGACAATGACGACTATTATTCCTACTTCGGAGCACTCGGACTTGCTGTAAAGTCGATCACAGGTGAATCCCCTTCAATGTACATCTCTGACCTGACCAGCGTGGACAACCCGGAGATCATCACACTTGGCGAAGCTTTCAGTACAGAGCTGACCGCGAGGTACCTCAATCCCAACTGGATAACCGGTATGATGGAATATGATTATGCAGGTGCCAGGGAAATGATGAAGACCGTGGAATTTATGTGGGGATGGGAAGCCACTACTCCTGATCTGGTAACTGATTCGGATTGGAACAAGATGTATGAAACATATATACTGGATTCCCAGAACCTTGGACTGGATGAGTTCCTTAAGGATAATGCATATCAGTATCAGTCCATTACAGCAAGGATGCTTGAGACCGTAAGGAAGGATTCATGGGACGCCTCGGACGAAGTGGTCCAGAACCTGGTGAAAGAATATGTTGAATCCGTGGTGGAAAATGGTGTCACATGCTGTCATCATACCTGTGGTAATCCTTCACTCGATGAGTTCATACAGGGCGTAATGTCTGTGCCAGGTCTGGTGGACGAACAAACGGCATCAGACTACAAGAAGCTTATAGAGGAAGCTACCAGTGAGCCAGTGAAGGAAAGCACTTCCAGCCGCAGTAGTAGCCGTGGTTCCAGTGGTCCGAAACTGGAAATTACTAACCAGGCCACAACTTCTACATCAAACCAGACTATAGAATCTCAGATTGGTGCAGGCACAGACCTTAGCCAGCCTGCGCCCGAAGCTCCGAAGTCTACTCCTGAGAACTATGTAGAAGGGTATGAGATGACCAAGGAAACTGTAGCTCCACCTGAAAGCAGTACCCCTACTTTCTCTGGTTCTGATATAGTTGCTATCGTGCTGGTGGTAGGAGCAGCCGGAGCAGTGTTCCTGGGCTTCATGAGAAAGAGGAAAATGTGATATCCTATGGCACTTTTCTCTTCAGGGAAGTGCCTATTCCCTCTTTTAGGCCGATGGCCAGGGAATTGGTTTGGCTATTTCTCTGCCTCTTATATAGAGACAGGAATATCCGAACTTTTTTAGTGGGGATTATTTTCGAAATTCTCTGAAGCAAATTTTTGTTTATAGTGTTGCTCGTAAGGTTAGATAATATATCTTTAAAAGTGGAGCCAATGGTTGGTCTATATAGGCTAAATAGCGAAGTTGATCCCACTTTTTGAAAGGGTTGGTACTATGAAATGGAGAGAGTTACTCTTGATGATCTGTATACTGGCCATGCTGTTCAGTATACAGATAGTAGCGGCAGACGAAAACAAGGTCAATGTAATGTATATTTCATGGACACCGAGCGCTGCTCTTGAAGCTGCAAGCCAGTCCATGGTATACAGTTCAGACGTAGTATATACTTATGTGCCTTCATTTAACACGACCACTTGGACCGGTCCAAGTGACGAACTGCTGGAAGCAGCAAGTTCAGACCTATTGATGGAACAGGATGTGATCTTTACTGATATGTTGTCAAGTGCTGTCTTTGATCCAATGGATATATCGTTCAGGGCTGCAAAGGACAACAGTACTTCATTTGTTGATATAAGGTCTCTGGGAACGCCTGAATATTTCGACTATGTATCCGATGGATCTTCAACGGAGCCAATAGATACATATTATAATAATATGGGTATCGGGACTCCAACAGAAATGCAGAATGCAGAAGACCTCCTTACATATCTATGCAAGAACTACGGCAATAAGCCTCAGATCACAGATAACTGGGGAGGTAAAATACGCATTGTCTATATCGGCTGGCAGCCAAGTGCTGCTTTGGAAGACGCTGCAAGTACGACCAGATTCAATGACAGTATAGAATTTACATACATTCCTTCCTTCAATACTACCACATGGGCAGGCCCCAGTGACGAGCTGCTGCAAGCAGCTTCAAGCGGTTTGCTGCTGCAACAGGATGTGATATTCACTGACATGCTTTCATCTGTTGTCTTTGATCCCCTGAACACTACATTCAAAGCTGCTCATGATGCCGGCATCTCTCTTGTGGATATCAGGTCTATGGGCACTCCCGGATATTTTGACTACATTTCAGACGGTTCCTCCACGCAGTTGATTGATACATATTATAACAATATGGGTACTGCCACTGAAGATGACAGGCTCAATGCAGAGAACCTTGTGCTATATCTGGCAAAGGAGTATGGTGATCATCCTGAGATTACTGATAAATGGGATACAATAAAGATCATGTATCTTTGCTATGCAGCAAACCCGGGCCTGGAAAATGCCAGTCTGACAAATCCGTACAGCCAGAACATAGAATACACTTACATCCCATCCTTCAATGTGACCACCTGGGCTGATCCCAGTGACGAGTTGCTCCGGGCGGCTTCAAGCGGTTTACTTCAGGAGCAGGACGTGATCTTTTGTGATATGCTCTCCAGCAGCATCTATAGTCCTCTTAACCAGAGTTTCTGGGAGGCTCATACGGCGGGCACCGTGTTCGTTGATGTGCGTTCCATTGATACACCGGCATATTTTGACCATGTATATACAGGCGATGAAAATGTCACATTGCTTAACTATTACAACAACATGGGTACACAGACCGATGCCCAGTTAACTAGTGCCGAGAACTTCCTTATCTATCTTGCCAAGGAATATGGTGACAATCCCGAACTTACTGCGGACTGGCAATTACAGGGGTCAGATGCCTCCGTTCTGCCGCAGGTGGGGCTTTACCACAAAGATCATTCAGGGAAATACTTTGAAACAACCCAGGAGTATCTGGAATGGTATTCTACAAATGACGGTACACACCATGTATACGATCCATCAAAACCCACCATTGGTATGTGGTTCCATCGTGATGATATCGCCAACGGCCAGATGGGGGTTGTGGATGCATTGATCTCTGACCTTGAAGGCAAGGATTGCAACGTCATTGTGGGATTCGATACGTTCGATGACATTGTCAAGTACTACTGTGATGAGAACAATCAATCTCTGGTACAGTGCGTCATATCCCTGAAGAGCTTCAGGCTGAACTATTATGACAATGAGAAGGGGGAGCGCGAACTGAGGCAGCTCAACGTGCCTGTATTAAGAGGAATAGTTGTGGACGTTCCGCAGACACCTGATCCGGCAGATGCCAACAGAGGTATACCGAATGCGCAGGTAGTGAGGATGACCCTTGGTCCGAACCTTGACGGCATCTTTGAGTATGTTGTCATAGGAAAGAACGTATATGATTCCACTAACGGTACAAGTGAAGCTGTTCCTATGGACAGCCAGGTGGACTGGATAGGGAACAGGTCCATAAACTGGGCAAAGCTCAAGTTAATGAACAATTCCGAGAAGAAGGTTGCGGTGATCTATTACAACTATCCTTCAGGCAAAGACAATATCGGAGCCAGTTACCTTGATACAATTTCCAGCATGAGGCTCATGCTTCAGGAAATGCAGGATGCTGGTTTCAATGTTACTTCAGTGCCTGAGAACAACACAGAGCTGCTTGATGTGATCCAGGCCCAGGGTATAAATGCAGGGTGCTGGGCTCCGGGTGTGCTCAATGAAATGGTCGGGAACAGAACATCATGGGGACTGCAGCTTATACCCATGGAAACCTATCGCGAATGGTTTGAAGCAGAAATCCCACAGGATCTGCGAGATGAGGTAATAGAAGAATGGGGAGCACCCTGGCAGGAAGACTTAGCCGAAGACAAGAATCTCATGATATGGGAGAACAATTCCGGCAAATATCTGGTGATACCTACCGTACAGTTTGGAAATGTGTGGCTCATGCCCCAGCCTGCCCGTGGTTTCATGCAGAGTGATGACACGTTGTATCACAGTACATTGGTCCCTCCACCTCATCAGTATATAGCCTTTTATCTATGGCTTAATGAGCAGTGGGATGCAGATGCCGTCATCCATCTCGGAACCCATGGCACGCATGAATGGCTGCCAGGGCAAGCATACGGTATGAACAGGACGGCCGAATGGTCCCCATTGCTATTGCAGGACATGCCAAATATCTATCCATACATCGTTGCCAATGTAGGAGAGGGCCTTACAGCGGAATACAGAGGCAATGCCCTGATCATCGATCACATGACACCAACTCTGGAACGCTCTGGCACATACGGACAATTGTCCAATCTGTCACGTTACGTGCAGCAGTACTACGGACAGGAGATGTCCACCCAGACGAAAAAAGGGTATCAGATGATCATTGTTGATGAAATGGTAAAAGCAAATCTCACTACGGACCTGGAGCTGAATGCTTCTGAACTGTACGGATACAATGAAACGCTCTTTGATGTGTTCGTAAAAAACGTGCTGCATGAATATCTGGAAGAGATCGCAAGTGAGAACATACCTTATGGCATGCACATCCTTGGGGAAGTGCCAGCTTCGAACTCTACATCGCCCAACAGGGACGAACTATCATGCATGGTACGTTCCATGATGAAGGGATATTTCGAGGATAATGTCACAGCTGCTTATTATCCTATAGCTGATTATCCATTGGGCATACCGTTGAATGATACAAAAGTGGACTGGTTGGTATGGGAAGTTGTGACCAATGGTACTTCCATATATGACGCAGAGGATATGGTATACGGTTATACCAATGAATCTGTTTTCATAGACCTGGAAAGGGGTCTGGAATATAAGCAGCGGCTCATTGACTCTGCTATAGAGATGGACAGGGTGATCGATGCTTTGAGTGCTGATTTCATACCTGCGGGGCCAGGTACCGATCCGGTGATGAACCCTAATGCTGTGCCTACAGGCAGGAACTTTTACGGAGTGAACCCCGAGCTTTACCCTTCTGAAGCCACGTGGAAGTTAGGAGTAATGCTTGCTCAGGAGTTGTTAGTGGACTACTATGAGGAACATGGTGAATATCCGACAAAGGTATCTTTCTCCCGGTTCGGTGTGGAATTCATTCGCGACCATGGTACGCTGGAAGCTGAAGCCATGTACCTGTTGGGTGTCAAACCGGTATGGGACAGCAATGGTTATGTGGTTGGTGTGGAACTCATACCTGAAGAAGAATTGCTACCCAACTACGATGCTTCCTTGCCGGGAAGACCTCGCATCGATATAGTCTACGCAACTGCAGGTATGCGGGATGCTTTCCCAAGCAAGATCAAAATGCTTGATGATGCAGTGAAACTTGCAAACATAGCTCCTTCCGGGAATTACCCCAACTATGTGAACACCAGTACACAAGCCATATACCAGGATCTTTACGCAAGCCTTCAGGGGTCCTTTGAGACCGAGGAAGAAACTGCTGCCATGGCTGAAACCCTCTCTACCATGAGATGTTTTGCAGTACAGGATGGGACTTATGATATCCTGGTCGGCGATGCCATCGATGCGAGCGGTGTCTGGGAAAGCGAGGATGAGATCGCGACCCTGTATCTTGAGAAAATGGGCTTTGCCTATGGAACTGAACTGTGGGGATACCAATGCCAGGAACTGCTTACATCCAACCTGAAGAACGTGGAAGCATCGGTACATTCGGATTCTTCCAATCTGTATGATACCCTGGACAACGATGATTTCTTCCAGTATTTCGGTGGACTGAACCTTGCGACCAGGTATGTGAGGGAAGACCATCAGACGCCGGAGATGTATGTTTCGGATACGAGGGACCCCAATAATGCCCAGATGACAGGAATGAAGGAATACCTGAGCAAGAACCTGCGTTCCAGGTACTTCAATCCCAAATGGATAGAGGGTATGCAGGGATCAGGATATGCCGGTGGCAGGATGATGGCCGAGTTCGTGGACAATCTGTGGGGATGGGAAGTCACTGACCCCGAACTTGTGGACGATTCCGTATGGGATAATGTCTATAAGACCTATGCCAATGAGGGTATGGAAGAATGGTTCAATGCGGAGAACGCTGGTGCGTACCAGTCCATTACTGGCAGGATGCTGGAAGCGGTCCGTAAAGGATACTGGGAACCTTCTGCTGAAGTTGTACAAAGTCTGACACAGGAATATATGGAATCCGTGGCAGAGAATGGAGCTACATGTTGTCATCACACCTGTGGCAATCCTCTGCTTGATGATTTTGTCCAAGGTGTTGTTTCTGTACCGGGTGTTGTCAGTGAGGAAGTTATCGATAAATATAATCAGCAACTCTACAAGGCAACTCTCCGTGATGATACTGAGGCAAATGATACCACTTCTGCTGAAAAGAGTAAGGGTGGAAGTTCCACCGGTTCTGCACAGGTAAAACCTGGAGGTTCGAGCAACCAGACCACTCAAACAGATGGCGGTGTTGGAACAGATCTGGACAAAGTGCCTCAGGAGTCCATGAGATCAACTCAGGACCCGAACTATGTGGAAGGTTATGAGATGACAACAGAAACCGTGTCCCAGCCGGAAAGCAGCAGTCCTACCTTCTCGGGTTCGGATATAGTTGCTCTTATCCTCGTGGCTGGAGCCGTTGGAGCAGTCTTTATAGGATTCATGAGAAGGAGGAAGATGTGATAGCAGGAATGACCGATAATTATCTGGAAAATCCCCTTAAAGATGCAGATCAGTAGCAGATTTGTCAGTTTACAGAGCCTTGTACTAGGTACAAGGTTTTTATTTTTAACTGGCTTAAAGGAAGGATATTACTGACGCCGTCTTCCGTTATTCATGTATCCATCTCCATTCTGTTAACTAAAAAGAGTAGCTCATAGGTTTTTAGCCCTGTTATATCCTGAACTTGGAAGTAGCTTTTTAATTTTTACTTTTTCAAATACAGTATATCATTCTATCAGCTGATGCATTATATTTCGAGTTACAGTTATCTATACTTTTAATGTAAATTAAATGCTTAAATGCGCTTAGTTGTTATCAAAAAAGCAAATAGATAAGTATATATCATACTTAGTATTTTCATAACTACTAACATACATTCATAACTTAATCTCACACGTTTACAAATACGATGCACGTATTATTGTGGTCCGGTGTTCCTTGAAAATCAATTTGGATTTACCGGATCACATAGTAAAGCAAAGACGGTGGTTATCTTGAGAACAACGATAGGAACTTTTGGAAAGCAAAAAATAGTTGCACTAATGTTAGCATTATTATGTGTCACTATCTTACTATTGCCAGCATCTATGGCTGCTCCATCTGCTGATGCAACAGAAGACTTAGAAACCAGTATGATCTTTGTCAGCAACACCACAAGTGATGCTGATGGTAATTTCATGTTCACGGATGTGCCGAATGGCAATTATGTGATCAAATCTGTTATTTACAGTTCTGCAATGGGAGGTATGTGGCTCACGAACATGACCGAAGTTACCATAGAGAACGGACAGGCAGTGGCCGATATTGATCTTTCCATGAGGAAGAACGATGCTATCGATCACGAAGAAATATTATCTGCACTTCGAACAACAACAGTATCAGGGAAAACGGTATCAAAAACAGGAGAAGCCAGGACAGATGTTGATGTTGTGCTTACCCTTGAAGATGGCAGTTTCTACGCCAATACAACCAGCGATCAATATGGGAACTTTGTTCTCACCGGCATACCCGATGGCAATTATGTGCTCAAGTCAGTGGTTTACAGTACCGCAATGAGTGGCATGTGGCTTACCAATGTGACAAACATCGCAGTCCAGAGTGAGCAAGCGGTAAACGATCTCAGCTTGTCAATGAGGAAGAACGATGATGTTGATCATGAGACCATACTTGCTCTGCTGAACAGTATAAGCTCTCTGGAAAGAACGACCATCTCAGGTAAAACTATATCCAAGACCGGTGAAGCCAGGGCAGATGTGGATATTGTCCTTTTCAAGGAAGTTAATACAATAGTCAGTGAACCCGATAACGCTACTGATACAAGTGACTCCATCCTTAAAACAGAGCTTACTTTTTTCAGCAACACTACGAGTGATGTTGATGGCAATTTCATGTTCACGGATGTGCCGAATGGCAATTACACCCTCAAATCCGTTATCTACAGTTCTGCAATGGGTGGCATGTGGCTTACTAACGTGACCGAAGTTAGCGTAGAAGGTGGTCAGTCAGTTTCTGATCTTAATCTTTCCATGCGGAAGAATGACGACATTGACCATGAAGAAATATTATCTGCACTTCGAACAACAACAGTATCAGGAAAGACCGTTTCAAAAACAGGTGAGAACAGGACGGATGTTGATGTTGTGCTCACCCTCGAAGATGGCAGTTTCTACGCCAATACAACCAGTGATCAATATGGGAACTTTGTTCTCACCGGAATACCCGATGGCAATTATGTACTCAAATCAGTGGTTTACAGTACTGCTATGAGTGGCATGTGGCTCACCAATGTAACAAGCTTCTCAGTCCAGGATGGCCAAGCGATGACCGATCTCATCCTGCCTATGAGGAAGAACGATGATGTTGACCATGAGGCCATACTTGCTCTGCTGGACAGTATCAGCTCTCTGGAAAGAACGACCATCTCCGGTAAAACAATATCCAAGACCGGTGAAGGCAGGGCTGATGTGGCTGTGCTGCTCTTTAAAAAGACTTATACCACTTCAACCACTCAATTATCAAATGCACCACATCTGAACGTGGCTATAATTACAGGCTATTCAAGCCATGATGCACAACTTGCCAATTTTGTTTCACGGGTAAACAGTAACCCTGGCATGAACATCACAGCTAGTTACTGTCTTGCGGACAAGCTCAGTGGTGATGAGGATCTTAGCCAGATGGATATAATTTATGTCAATATGTTCACCCAGACGGCCTATAAGCTGCAGGAGACAGTTGATGCTGCCATTGCAAATGGGTGTGTTGTCATTGGTTACAATACATATCTCAATGAAAACATTCCCTTCATTCCATCACGTTTCAGTGATGAGGACACTTTTAAGTCATACCTGCAGGACTACTGGCTGAATGGCGCATCCAATGATGAGAATTTTGATAATCTCATTTTCTATCTGGCTTCTGAATACTATGGAAGGACAGATCTGGATGTCCAGGAACCTATCGGGCCACCTGAAGGTGCTATCTATCATCCCTCAATGACAGGTACATCTATGGACCTATTCACAAACAGTAGCAGTGCATACTTCCAGTGGTATGCCAACAGGACCGAAGGGCACAGCTTTGATGCAAATGCACCCACCGTAGGTATTGCATTTTATAAATCGTACTACCCTCTCGATATGGAACCATTGGACAAGCTTATCAAAGGATTTGAGGCAAGAGGGGTCAATGTAGTAGCATGTTATGGTTCTTCAACTGCCCCAATGGATGATTTCCTTAACCACAGTACTGACACTAAGGTAGATGTGGTCATATCGTTCCTTTACCGTGGCAACTATTTTGACATCGACAGACTGAACGTGCCTGTAATCAATGGTGTGCTGAACGGTTACATGAGCCTCGAAGAATGGAAGGAAACAACCACCCCGATCCCGGTGCAATATATGCTTAGGCTTTATGGTCCTGAGACAATGGGACTCATTGATCCGATTATGATAGCTGCAGAGGAAAATGATACATTGGCTGGTACGGAAATTTATGCCTCTGAGCCCTCCCAGGTGGAGTGGCTGACAAACCGCACTTTGGCCCAGGCCGGGCTTGGAGAAAAAGATGACGCAGAAAAGAAGGTCGCAATCATCTATTACAACCACGGAGCTGGAAAAGACAACATAGGTGCATCCTATCTTGAGGTTGTACCCAGTATACGCAATCTGCTGGAGGCCATGGCAGATGCAGGTTATAATGTTGATATAAGCAAGATGCCCAATGAAACTGCATTGGTAGACCTGATAGTACATCAGGGTACTAATGTGGGTGGCTGGGCTCCCGGAGAACTTGAAAGACTTGTAGAGAACGGTAGCGTTGAGCTTATTCCTCAGGCTACTTATGAAGCATGGTTCGATGCCTTACCTGAAGACAGAAGAGAAGAGGTAATATCCATGTGGGGAGAAGCACCGGGAGATGTAATGGTCTACACAGCTGACAATGGTAAAAAGTACATTGTGATCCCGAAGATAGAGGTCAGTGATAATGTTATCCTTGCACCTCAACCCACAAGGGGATGGCTGGAGAATAATGATGTGCTCTATCATGATTCGGAGTTGCCCCCACATCACCAGTACATAGCTTTCTATCTGTGGCTTCAGCATGAATATGGAGCGGATGTCATGGTCAATATGGGACGTCATGGGACTGTTGAGTGGCTTCCCGGAAAGGATTTCTGTCTCCTTAGCGAGGAGTGGCCTGCAATTATGACAGGGGACATACCTGTGATATACCCATATGTAATGGATGGTATGGGGGAAGGTATGCAAGCCAAGCGCAGAGGCAATGCAGTAATCATCGACCACCTTATACCACCTGTGATATCTGCCGGACTTTATGGGAATTACAGTGTACTCAGCAGTGAAATAACCACTTATCAGACATCTACTACGGAGTCTGAATCACTTAAACAGTCTCATTTGCAGGAGATCATCGACCTGGTGGTTGATCTGGGAATTGATGAACAAGTAAATATGAACCTCTCACAGGACAACGAAACGATTGATGCGTTCCTGGAAGAAGTTGATGATGTTCTTTCTGATCTCAAAGGCCAGTCTATGCCTTACGGTCTGCACATACTCGGGGAAGCCCCTCAAGGGGACGAGCTTGTGGGAATGGTCAACTCCATGCTAGGTGATGATTTTTCCACGCAGGTATCAGTTTACAATAATTCAGAAAACGCATCAACTGACCTGCTTTCAAAAGTCCTGCTTGAGAACATGAGTTCCAGTGAAGCTCAGATGCAAGTGCTGGGAACAAATTCCGCAGACATGGATGTGCAGCTGAATACTGCTCTTAATTACACAGAGCTCCTCATAGAATCTGAAAACGAGATCAGGCAGATCCTCCGTGCAATGGATGGGGAATACATAGCAGCAAATATCGGAGGAGATCCGGTACTTCGTCCTGAAACACTTCCTTCAGGCAGGAACTTCTATGCATTCGATGAACAGCTCCTCCCAACAAAACAGGCATGGGAAGAAGGCAAGGTCCTTGTTGATCAGTGGCTTGCAGAATACTACGCAGAGAATGGTGAATATCCAACTAAGGTAGGATACATTCTATGGGCAGGAGAGTCAACACGTCACGAAGGTATAATGGAATCCCAGATCTTCTATCTCCTCGGAGTTGAACCTGTATGGGATGATGGTAATGAAGTAACGGGTATTCAACTGATCAATTCATCAGAACTTGGAAGACCGCGCATAGATGTGATAGTTCAGATCTCAGGACTCTACAGAGATACTTTCCCCATGAAAGTAGAACTCATTGACCAGGCTGTCAGGCTTGCCTACGAGCAGGATGAACAGGACAACTATGTACGTATGAATACGGATGCTTTGCAGGCGGTATTTGATCAGAATATTCAGGATGTAAACCTCTCTCGGGACATTGCGTTGTTCAGGATATTCGGTCCTGCTGACGGGGCCTATGGTACAGGGATGGCTAATGCAGCATCTGCAAGCGATACATGGAGCAACAGCACAGAACTTGCAGAATTATATATCGACAGGATGAGCTATGTTTACGGAGAAAATATCTGGGGACAGACCATAGCTGATTATATCGAGCAGCAAACTGGCCAGGCCATAGACGTAGACAGTTCTCTGGTATTCGAAAGCAACCTTGATGGCACACAAGCCATCTTCCATAGCAGGAGTTCAAGCACGTATGGTTCGATGGATACCGATGATTTCTATCAGTATATGGGTGGTCTCTACAATGCTATCAAATACATATCTGGTATCGCTCCTGATACATATGTAGTGGATCTCCAGGATCTTGACGACCTGCAAATAGAAACTCTCCAAAACTACATTGCAAATGAACTGTATGCGAGATACTTCAATCCTGCCTGGATAACCGGAATGCAGGAGCATGGTTTTGAAGGTGCTAAAGAGATGGAGAGTTTCATGGAGAATCTCTGGGGATGGGAAGCAATGGGCTCCGAGTTCATAAGCGATGATGTCTGGGACAAAGTCTATGGGACATACATGGCTGATGCTGAACTGAGTGAATGGATACAGAACAACAATGCATATGCATATCAGGCTATGAATGCCAGGATGATAGAAACTATCAGGAAAGGTAATTGGGAACCATCGGAAGAGGTTCTGAATAGCCTGGTGAAAGAATATGCTGAGTCTGTGGTAGCTGATGGGGTAACGTGTTGTCACCACACATGCGGTAACCCCCTGCTGGATGAATTCGTACAGGGTGTGATGTCTGTTCCAGGTGTTGTGGATGAGCAAACCGCTGCCACCTACAAGAATATCATGGATAAAGCAACAAGCGAGCCTGTGAAGCAAAGCACCTCCAGCCACAGCAGCAGCAGTGGTTCCAGCGGTCCTAAACTGGAGATTACCAACCAGGCTACGGATCCTACATCTAACCAGACCATGGAGTCACAGATAGGTGCAGGTGAAGATCTTAGTGTGCAAGCTCCGAGGTCAACCCCTGAGAACTATGTGGAAGGCTATGAGATGACCAAGGAAACTGTATCTCAACCAGAGAGCAGCAGCAATAAATTCTCTGGTTCGGACGTAGTAGCCTTCTTACTGGTGGCAGGAGCAGTTGGTGCAGTCTTTATAGGATTCATGAGAAAGAGGAGGATGTGAAGTAGGCATTTTGTTCCTTAATGCCTTTTTGATGAAGTAAAGAATGGATTTGAGATAGACCGAAAGGCAGAGCACTCATTGAATCGATACGATAATTCAGGAGTGTTCTGCTGTCATCGGTTAATTGATGATTGGTTTTTATCTTTCCTGTTTTCCTTCTTTTATTCAGTTCGAAGATATCATTTTTGCATAGAGCCGCTCGGTGTCTTCTTTCCTGCATAGCTCGGTCCCGGGGGTCATCACAGCAGCAGAACCGGCAGCTATCCCATATAGGGCAGCTTCTCTTAGTTCTTTTCCTCTCGAGAGGCTTAGGACAATGCCTGCCACCATGCTGTCCCCCGCTCCCACCTTGCTGCTAATGGGCACAGTTGGGGGCACTATGTGTTCCACAATATCTTCGGAAACCAGCAGAGCACCTGCCGCACCCAGGGATATGACCATCACTTCGCACTGCCCGGCCCTGACCATGCTCTGAGCTGCTTCTGTTATCTGTGACTCTTCTTTTATGTTGTTGCCTGCAAGCTCCCTGAACTCGCGTACATTGGGTTTGATCAGGTACACACCCTCCTGCAGTGCATGTGCAAGGGCATCGCCAGCAGCGTCAATGATGACCTTTGCGCCTATTTCCTTTCCGATACGTGCAACGCGTGCATAGAAATCAGAAGGTACACCTAAAGGAAGGCTTCCGCTGGCTACCAGATAATCAGGGGCCGGGTTGGCAGTGGAAAGTTCCAGAAGGCAGTGTTCCCATTCATCTCTCTCAAGCTTTGGGCCCTGCATCCCAAAACGGAACTGCCTTCCTGTAGTTTCCTCAAGGACAATAAGATTCTCTCTTGTGATTCCTTTTATTGATAAGAGCAGTTGATCGATCCCTTCCTGTTCCAGGAGTTCATTTAGCATCTTACCAGGCATGCCACCGGCCGGATATACAAGCAACGATTCTCCTCCAAGTTTCTTTATGGCCCGGGAGACATTTACTCCACCGCCACCTGGCTCATAGCTGGCAGGTCCGCAGTACAGCTTGCGTTCAGCGATCACATGTTCTGTTGTAGTGCTTTTGTCTATTGCAGGGTTCATGTTCAGGGTAATGATAGTTCTCATGGGGATCTCTTTTGTATATGATTAGTTCATATTTATGAAATGTGGTGGTATTCTTATCTTTTTGAGTTAGTGAATGTAAAAGAAGTAAAAGGATACATCTATAACAGTGTACGGCTTTTAAAATATTATATGAGTTTAAATATAATTCGAGATTACTTACTTAAACTCAAATGACATACCCCACAAATCATAATATTAACAAAGTAATCTTCGTTGTGAATGGGATGTATAATTTTGATACTAATAATAAGGGGTATTTTGGATGAATTGTAAAAAACAGATTCAGCAATTGGTTGGTTTTGCTATTATATTATTGGCAGGTATACTTCTATCTGGTTCGTTAACCACGGCAAGTGCAAACGAGGCCCTTGCCTCAGATCTTACAGAGAGTATAAACGTCAATGATACTATGATCCTTACAGAAGAACTGCAAAAAGTAAGCAGTGACCTTGTTGGGATGATCGTGGATTCAGAGTGCCCTAGCCCGGGAACAACATCTCACACTAATGCTGTCCAGCCTTCAACTGCAGTTAACACTGAATCTGAACAGCAGCTGGTATTTGTATATATCAGCCTTTTTCGGGGGAACCAAACCTCTGTAATTGATCCTTATGTCTGGAATGTTACCAGCATAGATGAAGCAAATTCAATTGTTACTGCCTGGGTAGATGTAAGCAGGCTGGAAGAGATAGCTTCCCTGAAAGAAGTGCGCAATATAAGGACAGTTGTACGCCCGCTGGTGAACAGTGGTTCTGTTACGACGGCAGGGGATGCTATCCACAGGACCGATCTTGTAAGGTCTGGCTATTACCATAATGGCAGTGGCATAAAGATAGGTGTGATCTCCAACGGTGTGGATGCAATATCTGCAGCACGGGCTTCCGGGGACCTGCCATCAGATGTCACAGTATTGAGAAATAGCGTTGGCGGCAATGAAGGTATTGCCATGATGGAGATAATTTATGATATGGCTCCAGGTGCAAAGTTATACTTCCATGATCATGGGAACAGTGTATATGAATTTAACAATGCCATTGATGAACTAGTAGCAGCAGGCTGTACTATCATAGTAGATGATATAACGTGGCCCGATGAGCCATTTTTTGAGGATGGGGTTGTTGCTAAGCACGTCGCTGAAGTAATAGCAAATGATAGCATTATATACATCTCCTCTGCCGGCAACTCAGGAATGCGGCATTATCAGGGAATGTTCGTTGATGATGGTACTGGCTATCACAACAAGATATTCCCTCTCCCCGCCAGGACATCTTTCCATTTGTTCCTCCAATGGGATGATCAATTTGGATCATCTGGCAATGACTATGATCTTTATGTCCTGGACAAGTCCGGAAGGACCATTGCCTCTTCCACTAATAGGCAAAATGGCAACAGTGATCCGTTAGAATGGACCACGACATCCTATCTTACAGAACCAGCTTATATAAAGATCAGAAATAGCGATGGTACGGCACAGCAGCGCACTCTTGAACTTTTTATCTATCCCACCTCCGCAGTAACTCTGGACCAAACGAATCTCACTTCCAGTGATTCCATATTTGGCCATCCGGCGGTGCCAGATGTCATTGCGGTGGCAGCAATATCTGCCAATGACATCGATCATGATGACGTAGAATTCTTTTCATCAAGAGGACCTGTGACCATTGCATATCCCGATTCTACGACCAGAGAGAAACCAGATCTTGCTGGAATTGATCGTGTAGCTGTCACTGGAGCAGGCAATTTTGGTACTATTTTCTCAGGGACCAGTGCATCAGCACCCCATATTGCAGCAGTGGCTGCACAGCTGTGGGGAAATGATGTGACCATGTCAGCCACTGAAGTACGGAACATACTTTATGAAAGTGCCGAGGATGTAGAATCTTCAGGTTTTGATCATATTTCTGGATATGGGAGAGTGGATGCACTGAACTGTTTCAATGCTTATGTGAATCGTGCTCCTGTGCTGGCAGATATTGGTAACTGGGAAATAAATGAAACCCAATATATGATCATCACTCTCCTGGCAACGGATATGGATGGTGACGATCTCATATATTCTACGGATGCTCCCTTTGGTACTCTAACAGATAATGTATTTACGTGGACTCCTACACATGATGATGCTGGAACGTATACTGTTGGGTTCTCAGTGACAGATGGAAAGCACACAGATTCCAGGACAACTGCCATAACAGTCAATAATGTCGACAGGGCACCGGAGCTTCAAGTGATCGGCAACAAGGAGATAAATGAAAACAGTCTCCTGGAATTTGTGATCTCAGCAAATGATCCTGATGGGGATGCAGTTACATACTCTGTCGCTGGTTTGCCTGCAGGAGCCACATTTGATGCTGGTTCAGGGACTTTCAGCTGGATACCTTCTACTGATGCGGCCGGGAACTATCAGGTAATATTCACTGCAGAAGCCAGCGGACTTAGTGACTCCGAGACAATAACGATCACTGTCGGTGATATAGGCGGGGCACCGGAGCTTGATCCGATAGGCAATAAGGCTGTCAATGAAACAGGTCTTCTCGAGTTTATCATTTCAGCCAGTGATCCTGAAGGGGATATCATCACACTTTCTGCTGCTGGGCTGCCGGAAGGGGCAATATTTGACATTGGTACAGGCGCATTCAGCTGGAGAACAGACTATAATGATTCCGGGACTTATAATGTAGTTTTTGTTGCAGAGGCAGGTAATCTTAGCGATTCTGAGAATATTACTATCATTGTGAACAATGTAGACAGAGAACCGGTACTCAGTCCTATTGGTAACAAAGATGTGAACGAGAATGAACTGCTTGGTTTCACCATCTCAGCTACAGATCTTGATATGGACTCGATTAGTTATCTTGCCATGAACCTGCCTTACGGAGCTGATCTTAACAATGTAACCGGTGAATTCAACTGGGTTCCCACTTATAGTGATTCAGGCGTATATGATGTCCAGTTCGTGGCTAATGCTAATGGTCTGATGAAGTCAGAAAATGTAGTGATAACAGTTAATAACATCGACAGAGCACCACAGTTTGCTGACATTGGTGACAAGGTCGCAGATGAGAACCAGTTACTGAGCTTCAATATATCTGCTACCGATGAGGATGGGGATATTGTCACATATTCTGCAGTAACACTTCCCGAGGGTGCTGAACTGAATAGTGAAACAGGTGATTTCAGCTGGACTCCGGCAGCTGCGGGGAGTTATCTTGTTACATTCGTTGCAGGGTCGAACGGTCTAAGTGATTCACAGACCATAACGATCGATGTCCTTGATTCTGCGCCATTTATTTCTGATCTTTCCGCAAGTGACATTAGTTCAAGCTCCATCACTTTGACATGGACCAATTCTCTGGATGTAGCTTTTGTTGAAATATACAGAAACAGTACCATTATTGGGAATGTAACAGCATCTACATCTCAGTATGTAGACAGTGGACTGGATAGCAATACAAGCTATGAATATTCACTGTTGCCTTATGATGTTGATGGGGCTGAAGGTACCATGGTGAGAATAACCCTTCTCACTTCTTTTCCCTCTTCAAGCAATAGCGGCAGTGGAGGAAGCGGAGGAGGAAGCAGCAGTGGTGCCACTTCCAGCCGGAGTACTGGTGGTGGAGGCGGTGCAGGTAGTTCTGAAGACTATGAGAATGTAGTGTTGAAAGATGTTGCCAGTGCATACCTGCTAATGGATTCCAATGTTACTTATGAGTTCACAAGAGAAGGTGATGTTATCCAGTCCATTAGTTTCCATTCCCTTAAGAACTCAGGTGAGGTGACATCAACCATAGAGGTTCTTAACGACAGGTCAAAACTAGTTAACAGCGATCCTGAGGGGCTTGTCTATAAATATGTTAATATCTGGGTGGGTAAATCTGGTTTTTCAACGGCTTCTAACATCAACGATATAAGAATTAAGTTCAGGGTTGCCAACTCATGGCTTCAGGAGCTGGGTGTAGATCCTGCTGATGTAAGGTTACAGAGATACGATGGAGATGTGTGGGCAATACTGCCCACGGCTCTGGAAAGTGAAAACGCTGAATACTCAACATTCGAGTCCACAACTCCCGGATTCTCTCCATTTGCCATTACAGCTGAAAAGGTTCTGGCTTCCCCTGTAAGCAGTGATGCAGATATGGAACCTGTTCAAATAGAAAATGCAGGTCTGAAGGAGGGTCAACCGGAAAGGTCCAACATCTGGACGATCTTCATGGCCATACTCGTTATATCATTGGTTGCAGTTGGATATGTGTATCTCAGGAAACGGTAAAATTAATCTCCTGGCCCCTGTGCACAAGTACAGGGGTATAAAGCAGGATCCTAGATCTTCACTGTGAAATTATAAAAGTTTCAAAAAATTTCACTGTGATATACGTCCTCTATTGTTGAGGAGCTGGTGACAAAAGTGCAAATCAAAGTTAGTAGATCAGTCTATTCAGGGCTAGTATTGTTCTTTTTAATGCTAGCCACAGGAATCTGTTCGGCGGATAATGTCAATGTAGATATTGTTGGTCAGTTCAGCGGAGAAGTATTCGATGTTGCCGTAGCCGGAGATCACGCCTATCTCGGCCAGGGTCAGGACCTTGTCATACTTGATATTAGCGATGTCGCAGCTCTTTCAGAGGTGGGCAGGGTAAGCTCTGTATCTGAAATATATGGTATTGCGGTTTCAGGGGATCATGCATGCATAGCCAATGGGGAAAATGGAATTGCTATGGTGGATATTAGCAATCCCTCTTCCCCAACGATCCTGGGCAGTTATGATACTGATGGTTTTGCACGTGATGTTGCTATGTCGGGTAATTATGCCTATGTAGCTGATGGCATTGGTCTTGTTATTGTCGATATCAGTGTTCCTTCATCCCCAACCCTTACAGGAACCTATGACACCATTGGATTTGCAACTGGAGTCACTGTATCAGATAATTATGCCTATGTAGCTGATGATGGCAAAGCTATTTTTGATGGCAGTAATGGAATTGCAATAGTGGATATCTCTAATCCCTCATCACCAAGACAGGTGGGAAGTTATGATTCCATTTATGCATATGGTTCTGCTGTATCAGGCAATTATGCCTATGTGGCTGACTACAGCGGTCTTGTAATCCTGGATGTCCGTGATCCTTCCGTGCCAGTTCTGGCGGGCAGTTATTTCAGCAATGGTGATTCAAATGGTGTTGCAGTTTCAGGCAACTATACCTATGTAGCCGATGGTAGTGGTGTTTTTATTGTAGATGTCAGCGACCCCTCATCTCCTGTCTATATGGGGAACTATGATGGCGCTCATGCCTATAATGTTGCTATGGACGATAATTATGCCTTTGTAGCCGATTCCAGTAATGGCCTCGTGATATTCACAATTAGTGACTTCTCAGGCAATTATACGGGAAATGTAACCCCCGAGGAAACAGATCAACCACCGGTAATTTCAGGAACAGGCGATAAGTCGGTAATTGAGGGTCAATTGTTGACGTTCACTATTTCAGCAACAGATCCTGATGGTGATCTCATATACTACTCTGCTTCAGACCTGCCAGAAGGTGCTACCTTTGATACGAGCACTGGTGTTTTCAGCTGGACCCCGGATACCGAAGGCAATAACATTGTCACATTTACTGCAGAATCAAACGGCCTTATTGATTCGGAAACAATTACTATTTTTGTCACAGCTTCAGGTGCTACCTTTCCCGGATCACAGATCTCAGACCTTTCAGGAAAGGATATCAGTTCAACTTCCATCACATTGACCTGGACCAATTCTCAGGATGTAGGTTATGTTGAGCTGTATCGCGATGAAATTCTAATCGGTAACGTCACCGGGTCCGTATCAACGTATGAGGACAATGGACTGGCCAGCGATACCAGTTATATCTATTCTCTGTTGCCCTATTACAATAACGGCACCAAAGGAAATGTGGCAAGTATCACTTTGAGCACCTCATCTTCCAGCAGTGGTAGCAGCACTGGCGGAGGAGGGAGCAGTGGAGGCAGCAGTACAACAAGTAGCAGTGGCGGTGGAGGCGGCGGTGCAGGCAGCGTTGAGGATTTTGCAAATGTAGCGGTGAAAGATGTGGACAATGAGTTCCTCAGAATGAATGCCAATGTTACCTATGAGTTCACAAGAGCAGGTAATGATATCCAGTCCGTTAAATTCTATTCCTTAAAGAACTCAGGTGAGATCACTTCCACTATAGAGGTCCTGAACAACAGATCAAAGCTTGTCACCAGTGATCCAGAAGGCCTTGTGTACAAATTTATCAACATATGGGTGGGAAAATCCGGCTTCGCAACGGAAGCTAACATAAAAGATGTGGTGGTACAATTCAAGGTAAATGATTCATGGATCGAGGAAACGGATGTAAGCCCTGAAAGTATAAGGTTGCAGAGATATAATGGAACTGCATGGGAAGTGTTACCTACCGAATTGGTAGTCAATACAGCAAACTATGTGATATTCAAGGCTTCAACTCCTGGATTCTCTCCGTTTGCCATCACTGCGGATGCAACCTTTGTAAATGATACAGATACCAAGTTGCAGGCTACAGGGTCGGATCAACTGGTCAATCCTGACCAGACAGAAAGTGTGGATCATGAGCAAACACAGCCAGAAAGGTCCAATTTCCTGATCCCGATCATAGCTGTTATATTAATTGGACTCCTCGCAGCTGGGTATATGTATATGAAGAGAAAATGAGATGGCAGTGTAGTTCTCCCTGTACACTAAGTACAGGGGGAATTTAGTGTTAAGATGGCATATTTCTGTAAATAATAATTTCAAACCGAACTGTTCCTTTACTTTTTTAATAGATCAAAGTCCACTCTTGCTGAGGAGCTGGTGAGAAAATGAAGATCAAATCAATTAGGTTTATTCGTGTTGTGATGATGTTGTTATTTGTGATGGTTACCGCATCTGTCGGCCTGGCAGACACCCTTGATATGGTGCTTGTAGGTCAGTTCAGTAGAGATGCATCTGATGTTGCGGTAGCGGGTGATCATGCATATCTCGGCCAGGGTCAGGACTTTGTCATACTCGATGTCAGCGATGTTGCCGATCCTTCTGAGGTGGGTCGTATAACTGCTTTATCAGAAGTATATGATATCGCAATATCAGGTAATCATGCCTATATAGCCAATGGAGACAATGGACTTGTTATTGTTGATGTCAGTACTCCCTCTTCCCCAAGCCTTGCAGGTACATATGATACTGAAGGTTTTGCACTTGATATTGCTATATCCGGTAATTATGCTTATGTAGCTGATGGCAGCGGTCTTGTTATTGTCGATGTCAGTACATCTTCTTCCCCGACCCTTGCAGGAACCTATGATACCATCGGTTATGCTAACGGGGTTGCAGTATCAGGTAATTATGCCTATGTAGCTGGTGACAGCAAAGGCATTTTCGATGGCAGTAATGGAATTGCGGTAGTGGATATCTCCAATCCCTCATCACCAAGACAGGTGGGAAGTTATGATTCCATTTATGCATATGATGTAGCTATATCGAAAAGCCATGTTTATGTGGCTGATCACACTGGTCTTGTGATATTGGATGTCAGCGATCCTTTATCGCCAAGTTTAGAGGGAAGTTATTCTGCCGGCGGCGACACAAATGATGTTGCTGTATCGGGCAATCATGCATATGTAGCAGATTTCACTGGTCTTTTTGTTTTAGATGTTTCTACGCCTTCTTCTCCGGATCTTGTAAGTAGTTATAGTACTGAAGGCAATGTCAATGGTATTGAAGCGTCAGGCAACTATCTTTATGTAGCCGATTCCAGTAGAGGCCTCGTTGTTCTTCAACAGGGTGCATCTGGAGGATCTATCGTCACTGAAGATTATTCTACATCAGATGCCTCAATTGATTCCAGTATATACGGAGAACCTCAACTTTCGCTCATAGGTGACAGGTCAGTTCAAGAGAATGAAATGCTAACATTTACAATTTCAGCAACAACGGTTGATGGTGGCTCCATTGTTTACACTGCTTCAGGTCTTCCCGCGGAAGCTACTCTTGATCCGACCACTGGTATTTTCAGCTGGACTCCTGGCATGGGCACAGCCGGGACATATAAAGTTACATTTACAGCAGAATCGAATGGCCTTACTGATTCAGAAACGATCACTTTGGATGTGATTGCTTCCGCCCAGGGACTGACCTCACCGATGGCTGTTACAGATCTTCAGGAAACAGGTTTAAGTTCAAGCTGGATAAAGTGGGAATGGACAAATCCGGATAATCCTGATTTCAGCCACTTGATTCTATACATAGATGACGTGCCTGTAGCTAACACATCAGAAAATTATTATACAGCTACTGGCCTTGCCCCAGGCATCTCTCATTCACTGACTATCTACTCTGTTGATAGCTCCGGGAATATTGTTACGGAAGGAGTTCAGGATCTAGCTACGACTTTGGTACTTCAGGATATTTCCAGTATCTCTGGAACCAATATAACTCCAATTTCAATTACACTGGCGTGGGAAGCTTCTGCTGACATCACAGGGGTCCAGATACTCCGCAATGGCATACCCCTTGGGAATGTCAGCGGATCAACATCTTTTCCGGATACCGGTCTGACCGGTAATACAATTTACAATTATACCATAATCCCGTACAAAGATAATGGAATAGAGGGTAAAAAGGTAATGATCAGCCTCAGGACTCCTCCCAGTGGTATGGGTAGTGAAAAGAGCATCTATTATAGTTCTGAAGACGCTGCCAATTTGATCTTCACAGAAGCTGTGACCGTTCCCCTTACAACGGATGCTAATGTGACCTATGAATTCACAGGGGAAGACAACGATATCCTGTCTGTTAGTTTCTATTCCCTTCAAGATTCAGGCGATGTAACCTCCACAATAGAAGTGCTTAATGGCAGATCTAAACTGGTGAGCAACGATCCGACTGGGTTTGTTTACAAATATATCAACATTTGGGTGGACAGTTCCGGTTTTGATACGGGATATACTCTCAAAGATGTGCGGGTTAAGTTCAAGGTCAATGATTCGTGGCTTCAGGATATGGGTTTAACTGCTGCAGATGTGAGATTGCAAAGGTATGATGGAACCTTCTGGGAAGTGTTGCCAACTACCATTGTAAATAATAATAACAATATGAGTTACACTGTATTTGAGTCTCAGACCCCGGGCTTCTCTCCATTTGCCATCACTGCGAAAAAAGAACTTGCTTCTTCTATTAATGCTGACAGGGATAAGACCCAGGGACTAGCACAAAGATCCAATATGTTTCTGATTGCTATGTTGATCTTCCTGGCAGGAGCGTTTGCAGCCGCGTATTTCTATCTACGGAAAGGTCATAGCTGATCAGTAGAATTCCCTTTGCAAGTCACAGGGAACATCTCTTAGTACTCTTCTTTTACTTACACAAGGTTCAATTTATCGGCTGAGTTCCAGTGTCAAAGTCTTTCAGACAATCTTTTTACCCTTTGTATTTATTTTATTGATCATCTTTTCAAACAGACTATGCATAACTTCATATTTACTCAAAAATTCAACTAAAAAAACATACTATTAACAAAAATATACTATAAATGGATATGTTTTTTTAAGCATATTTAAATACTCCCTCATTAAAATCTACTATAGATGTCACAACAATAAGGCAGGTAGCAGTCCTCTATAGTTGTGAAGTAGGTGGTACTTCTGCGAACCAATTTTGAGAAAATGATGTACTTTGGAGTTGGGTTGGCTTACACTGGAATAGTACTGTTCTTAGTGTCAATGACCGTGGGAACAAGCTTAGCTGATAATGCAACTGTAGATGATAAGAATGAATTACTATCAGCTATTGCCACTGCCAATGCAAAATTAGGAAGTGCTGTTGCAGGGAATGGTCCTGGTAACTATCCTCAGTCTGCAATAGATACGTTTGAGGCAGCCATTGCTATTGCACAGGAAGTTTTTGATGATCCGGATGCGACCACTGAACAGGTGGATAAGGCCGTTTCAGACCTTGAAGATGCTGAGGCACTATTTGATGCAGCTCAAATATCAAGTGTAAATAAAGCATCATTGATATCAGCTATCAGTTCAGCTTCTGCTAAAGTGGAAGGTGCAGTAGCCGGACGTGAGCCCGGTCAATATCCCCAGGCAGCAATAAATGCCTTTAACAGAGCTATTTCCAGTGCACAGAGAGTTGCTAACGACAATGATACAACCCAGGCAGAAGTAGATCAGGCTTTATCAGATCTCCAGGCCGCTGAAACTGTATTTGACGCAGCTAAAATAGTAAATGTGAATAAGGCTGCATTGACCTTGGCGATCAGCGGGGCATCTTCAAAATCAGAAACTGCAATAGCCGGATCTGGTGTCGGTCAATACCCACAGTCTGCAATAGATGCATTTAGGGCGGCTATTGATAAAGCACAGGCTGTGGTTAGCGACGCCAGTGCAACTCAGGCAGAAGTGGACCAGGCTGTTAAAGACCTCAGGACCGCTGAAGCAACATTCGATATGGCAAGGATTAAACAAGGAGATTCAACACCACCCGCATCTATATCATATCTGGAAGATAGTGCAGCAGGGCCAGCCTGGATAAGATGGACATGGACAAATCCTGAAGATCCTGATTTTAGTCATGTGATGGTGTACATCGACGGTTCGTTTGTCACAACCAGTTCTGATAACTACTATGAGTTGACCGGACTTACCGAGGGAACCACATATACTATAGGTATCAAAACGGTAGACACTTCAGGTAACATTAATCCTGAACTTGTCAGCGCCTCAGCAACTACCACCACCACACCAACCACACTTCCTGAGATCACTGGGATCTCTGGAACGGACATTACAACCAACTCAATTACATTGATGTGGGAATCATCGAGTGATACATCCAGTGTGAAAATAATCAGGGATGATATATTGATCGGAACTGTAAGTGATTCCACATCATATACAGATGGCGATCTGGAAGGCGGTACTACCTATACTTATACCCTGATTCCCTATGCTAATGATGGACTTGAGGGTAAAGCAGTAAGTATTAGCCTGAAAACTAAATCCTCCAGCAGCGGTGGAGGAGGCAGTAGCGGAGGAAGCAGCAGTAAAAAAAGCAGCAGTGGTGGAGGAGGCAGCGGTGCAGGTAGTGTTGAGGCCTTTGCGAATATAGCAGTTAAAGACGCTGATAATGCCTATCTAAGAATGGGTTCCAATATCACCTATGAGTTCTCAAGGAAGGGCAATGATATCCAGTCCGTTAGTTTTTACTCTCTTAAGAACTCAGGAGAGATAACCTCCACTATAGAGGTATTGAACGGCAGGTCAAAACTGGTTCACAGTAATCCGGAAGGTTTTGTCTATAGGTATCTCAACATCTGGGTAGGCAAGGCTGGTTTTGCCACATCCGATAATATCAAGGACGCCCGTATCATGTTCAAAGTGAACGATTCATGGCTAGAAGAGGTAGGTGTAAGTCCTGCAGATGTTAAATTGCAAAGATATAATGGAAGTTCATGGGAAGTGCTGCCTACAACTCTCAAGGATAGCACAATGGATTATGTGATATTCGAAGCGCAAACACCCGGCTTCTCTCCCTTTGCTATTACAGCCGGTAAGACGTTTGCATCTACTGTTGATGGTAATGCTAACAAATATCTCTCACAGATCGAAGATATCGCGATGGAAGGAATACAACCTGCAAAATCTAAGATATGGACTTACATTATGGGGATTATCCTGCTCGGCCTGCTTGCAGTTGGACGTGAGTACTTGAAAAAAGAACAGCAGGATTGATATGTACTCTATCTGTACAAAAAATGTACAGGGACATTTAGTTAATAGTGGGCTTATAAGAGCAGACAGTAGCAAGAAATGTTCTCCAGTGAATTTTCCAACATATAGGTATAAATATCAGTTTGAGTCAAATGTATAGTATATAGCTGGGAAGTTACTTGCTAAAATTTGTTGTATACTTCTATAGTCCAGAATTGTAGTCCAAAGAAATATGTCAAGATCTTGTTAGTTGATCTTAAGAAGTACAAGTCCTCTCTAACTTGTGGAGTGGTGGGTAATGCGAACCAAGTTAAGTGGATTAATCTATTCGGTAGTGGGATTGATTTACGCTGGGATAGTATTGTTATTTGTGGCAATTAGCACAGAAGCTGCCTTAATGGATAATGTGACTGTTGACAAGAGCGAATTACTATCAGCTATTGATGACGCTTCTATAAAATTGGAAAGTGCAGTTGCAGGCGTTGAGCTAGGACAATATCCTCAGTCGGCCATCAATGCTTTTGATTCTGCCATAGATAAAGCAGAGGCAGTTGTTGAAGATGCCAGTGCAAGCCAGGTTGAGGTAGATCAGACTTTATCAGATCTCAAAGCTGCTGAAGCCAGATTCGATGCAGCTAAAATAACAGTCGTGGACCATACTCCTCCTTCAACTGTGAGCAGTCTCAGGGAAACGGGTACGGGTACAAACTGGATAAGATGGAGCTGGAAAAATCCGAGTGATCCTGATTTCAGTCATTTGATGGTGTACCTGGATGGTGTATTTATCAGAAAGACCCCGAATGCATTTTACAATGCTACCGGGCTCTCTCCAGGAACTGTACATACTCTCAGTATAGAAACTGTAGACACTTCCGGAAACATCAATCCTGAATTGGTGAGTGATTCTGCAACAACTAAACCCTTAATAGATACAGTGCCTCCATCACCTGTAACAGTTCTTAATGAGAGTATTGTAGGTCTGGATTGGATCAGATGGACCTGGAAAAACCCCAAAGATGCTGATTTTGAGCATGTTATGGTATACTTTGATGATGAATTTGTCACAAATACATCTGATGTTTTTTACAACGCAATTGGACTGGCTGAAGGCACAACTCACACTATAAGCGTCAAAACTGTGGACACTTCAGGGAACATCAATCACAAAACAGTGAGTGATTCAGCAACAACTAAGATCACAGACAGAACACCACCAGCACCTGTAACGGATCTTAACGAAACCGGTATAGGTGCAAGCTGGATATACTGGACATGGACCAATCCTGCAGATCAGGATTTCAGTAATGTGAGGATATACATAGATGGTGCATTTGTCACCACCACTCCCAACAATTATTACAATGCAACAGGACTTAGCAATGGAGTGGAACATACTATAGCTACCGAAACAGTGGATACTTCAGGAAACATTAATACTGCGCAGGTAACTGATCCGGCAACTACACTGAAGTTGCCTGTGATCTCAAATGTCGCCGGAAAGAGCATAAAGACCACTTCGATCACACTGGAGTGGGATGCTTCTGATGATACTGCAACGGTACAAATAAGCGTGAATGGTATTCTCCTTGATACTGTGACCGGATCATCATATGTACATAGTGACCTGAATAGATCCACAACTTACAACTATACTCTGGTCCCATTCAATCAAAATGGACTAAAAGGCGAAGCAGTAAGTATTAGCCTCACAACATTTTCCTCCAGCAGTGGTGGAGGAGGAAGCAGTGGAGGCAGCAGTAAGAGTAGCAGCGGGGGCGGAGGCGGTGGCGCAGGTAGTGTTGAGGACTTTGCAAACGTTGCTGTGAAAGATGTTGACAGTGAGTATCTGAGAACAAATAGCAATGTCACCTATGAATTCACAAGAGAGGGCAATGCTATCCAATCTGTTCGTTTTTATTCTCTTAAGAACTCAGGAGAAATAACCTCTACTATAGAGGTGCTGAACAACAGATCAAAGCTTTCACTTATCGATCCGGAGGGGTTGGTTTACAAATATATTAACATCTGGGTAGGTAAGGCTGGTTTTGCTACATCCGATAATATAAGGGATGCACGCGTGGAGTTCAGGGTGAACAATTCATGGATGGAAGAGATGGCAATAAGCGCTGATGAAA
>CALBTS010000892.1 GCA_937968035.1 uncultured Methanomethylovorans sp. | reverse complement strand
ATATGCTATCTGCCAAACCAGTCAAATGATTTATTATTAATAGACTGAGCGTTAAAATAAAAATATGGCGATAAGGATTCTTGACAGTTTATAGTGTTAAAAAAAACGTGACCTGATTGTTCTTAAGTAGCTGTCTGTAAATTCCGGGGCATTTTCATAAGGAACAAATACAAAATGAATCGTCAAATCAGGATATATTAAAAAAAATAATGGGACTTCTGATTGAAGCATGTTTTGCTCTTCATTCTTTAAACAACAGACTGGTTTACCATAAAACGAATCCCTAAACTTATCTTCAATCCCTCTTGTCAGCAGAATCACATTTCTGTTTTCCCGGTAATTAGGAAACCATTCAATTAGCTTACTAACTGAAAAATTTATACATGGAGTACACATGTCGTCAGTGAAATACAATATAATGGTCGTATCCTGACATAATTCAGACATCCTTAAAGTCCTAATTGTATCGCTTCCTAAGTATAATGGGAAGTCGCCTAGATGATCTAGTTCAAGGCCCAAGGCATAAGTGAACTGACCAAGTAATGGATAGTAATACGGCCCTTTATTTTCTAGAATTTCACCATTCTTATTTTGAGGGCTGGTCCTTCTTTGTTTTGTATGAGAATAGGTATTAATCGAGGTAATAACTACTAATATTAAAATCCCAATGGTCAGGAAAGTATCCCCTCTTGTTCTAATCTGCTTCATCAGGGCTTAAAATAATATTTAACCAAAAATGGATTATCTGAGAGTCCTATCTTTTTGAATTTATCATAATTCACTGAATCAAGGGTATTCGGATTAATATAGAAGTCTTTTTTTGCAGGATCTACTGATGTTAAAATATAATCCTCCCCTGAATCCCAATTTAGAACTAACCCGATTCTTGTGCCATTTACACTGGCAGAGGTAACGTTTTGCCAAGAGACTTCATCGTTTCGAATTTGAGAGAGATTTTTGAATGCCGGAATAAAAAAACTTTTCCCCTCCTTTTTATCAATCAGCACAAGTCCACTACCCTCTTGATAATAGATTTGCTTTAGGATAAACCTTTCATTTTCGAAATGATTATTGAAACCAATCACAACATTCCGCTCTGACCATAAAAGTTCCCTGTAATAGTTTTTATCATAATCCAAAGACCAATTAAAGTCTTTCATGTTAAAATTATGTCCTTTAAAATTGAGTGAGTTTCTTTTTTCGATGGACAAATTCCTAAATGTGTATATCTCATTGGTATATCCATAATGAATCAAGGTGTCATTTCCTGATAAATAAAAGGGCGGCGAAATAAGAAAGAATGGTCTTCGTCTCACAAAGTTTTCCGGTAGATCAAAAAAGCTCTTTATGACTTTCTGACTACTCCTCGAATAAAGTGACAAAGCTGGCGTCTGGGATTGATGGTAAAATAGAATCAAATCCTCGCTTACTATTAAGAAGTTGCTCACTTCAATTGACTTATACGTGAGCTTATTCACGTACTTGCCATCGAGACCAAAAATCATGATGTCTCCCCTGGGGCCGAGAAGTTCAAGGTTTGATGTGAATTTGTTAATACAAAAATCAGAAATATAGCCATACTCCCCCGGACCTGATCCTTTTCGTCCTA
>CALBTS010000891.1 GCA_937968035.1 uncultured Methanomethylovorans sp. | reverse complement strand
TCCTGACTTGTCCACTTTAGTGCGGCAGATTTAGCTTTTCTATAAAATCTATGATTTCAGGTGGGTATTTTGTTCTTATTTGGATTACTTTACCTGTGATTTTATTGGACATCCTTGCATCTTGTATTTTCTGACATGTTTTCAGAAAGCTATTTATGGATTTTTCTGTTTTTAGTTCAATTTGCTTGGAAACTGCCAGTGCCATAAAGCAGATAAGCAAGTGTAATTGTATTGGTTTGGATTTGTAATGAAAGATTGGCCTTGCTTTTAAGTCGTGTTTTGATATTCTGAAAGCCTGCTCAATTCTGTAGAGTTCGTGGTAACGTTCGATTATAGTTTTGCTTGAGACTTGAGTTTCTTCCAAATCAGTATAATACCCTTTGATACCAAGCAGTTTTTGTGTTTTTTTAATTAAAGCCTCATTAAGCTCCACTTTTTCGTTTTTACTTTTTGTGAACTTGAGTTTTTTGTTTTTTGACGGTTGTGCAATAGCCAGTTTTGCCCTTTCAATTTGTTTTTGCATCTCATGCCTATCCTTTCTATAACGAAGGGTCGAAAAACTGCAAATCAGATAGCCATTATTTGTTTTAAACCTTAATAAACTTCCATCTTTACGAGGAAGTTCTTTGTCAATCTGATCAATGATAACAGCCGAAAGATTGCCAAGCCGTGCACCTACAATGTAATGGATGTTTGATTTGACCAGAGCTTTTATATTGTCAGTGCTGATCATAGCGGCATCTGCAACAACGGTAAAATGTTTTACCTGATGCTTTTTGATAAAAGACTCTACAACAGGTATGATGGTATGCCCTTCAAATGTACTGCCTTTGAATACTTCATAAGCAATCGGGAACCCTTCCTTTGTTACCATCAAAGCCACCACAATTTGTGGCTGCTGAGATTTGTTGTCTTTTGAAAACCCAGGGGTTCTTAGATCATCCTCTTTAAAAGTTTCAAAATACAGGGTAGTAACATCATAGAATAGAAGGTTGTAGTCAAAGGAATATTCTTTTTTTGCAAAGGTTGTGACCTCGGCTTCAATGTTCGATTTTAAACCGATCCATTTGTCAACGGCTTTGTAGTAGCTCTGTCGCCTGTGCCGAATGCCAAAATATTCCTCTAATAACTCGATAGACCGCAGCTTAGAGGCAGGCTCCACAATTCTGATTATCACTAAATCCAGAAGAAGTTTGCTGACAATAGAGTCGAAACCTATTTGTATGCAAACACTCCGCAAAGCTTCATACAGAAACAAATAATAGACCCCCAAAAATTCGCTTTGCTCAAGGTAGATGATATTGGCCGGTGTTTGATTTTCAAACAAAGCAATTTGTCTGCTTGCGTCTTCTACAACCTTATGAGCCAGTTGTTTAATTTCAAGCAATTCTTCAGTATTGTGGGCTGAACCTATATGTTTAAAAACAATCCGCTTGCGGTTTTGGTAACGAATTACTTGTACCGCAGACGCACCTGATCCTGTTTTAACTACTCTAATCTTGTACACAAAAAAAAGGCCTTAGTGCGACAAAATTAGATTTTACTGTCAACAACAAACTGATTTTGTGATGATTAATTTTTCAAAGTGAAAGGGGGGGACAAGTCAGGA
>CALBTS010000890.1 GCA_937968035.1 uncultured Methanomethylovorans sp. | reverse complement strand
GATAACATGACATTGGAATTTGTCAAGGTTTCTTTTCCAAAGCGATCAACGGGACATCCCAATACCATATTTTGTCTTTCTGGAAGGCGCTTACCCTGCCAACTACAGCATGTAGTCTCACCGCCCATTCAGGCATTCCACTAGCCTTTTTCCATTGCCTGCCCTGCTTGGACGTTGCTTTATACTCGGCGACTTCCCACCAGGTTACTCCGTTGTTTACCCTAAACCGGGCCAGATTATCACCTTCGCCCATCCAGGATGTGTCTTCATAATCCGCAATAAAATAAGGCTCTTTTATAGGGATTACCTGGCCTTGTTTATAGGGCGGACCTATGCCGTTTAAGGCATTTACCCACCAGGGCAGGTCGTCCTCTTGAATCCCTAACCAACTCCAGTTCCCGTCAACCATTGTTGGTTGGGGGGAGACTTCCTCGTGGACTGTTATTTTATCCCCATGCAACAGGGACGTTATTTGCTTCTCGTTGAGCTTCATCGCTTAACTTAACCTCACGGGGGACTTGATATAAATCAAGAAGATATTCCAGCCATGTAACCTTAGCCTGTAAATCCAGGTTTTCAAGGACTAGCCTTATATTCTCGACTTCAAGGTTTTTCAAAGAACGACAAAGTTCTTGAATTCTTAGATTTGCTGAGTTATGTGCCATTTTGGTCTCCATGCACGCCCCAACTACCAGAATGCTGGGAGCGCCTGCTTATCATAAGTGTCCTTTTGGGGGTAGGTGGTCATTGGGGTATTAAGCCCAACATTCCCCAAGGCCCATGTTCTTTTTTAACATAGACTTCTTGCTTACCTTCGTCCCATGCCCTTATAGCTTTCTCAACATCATCGAAAAAAATTCTATTAGCCCAAACTGTATGCCTGCGTAAATCGAGCTTGAATTTTCTCGTGGGGTGATGTTGGGTGGTATAGCTATTAGGCAGATGGCGCATGAGCATTGGTTGCCCATTCACCATTGCGATGAAGGTGGGAATGCCACATTGTTTTGCCGCTTCCTGGTTATACTCTGTAGCAGGACCAAGTTCGGCGCAGTTTCGCTTTGCTACAATACCCAATTCTTCTTCGTACTTACGTTGGGTTCTGGGGGTTCTGCCTCCTATTTTTTCCCGTGTCTTACGGGACATTGTGTTATTATGCGCCAGGGGTGCTGTCTCAAAGAAAGCCCTGGCAAACGTTCCGTCTGTAAGGTGTTCAATCCCAACCCAAACAGCGTGATTGGTTTTCAGTTCCCCTTCGCAAATGGCGGTTAAAACTGCCTGTTGGCAAACGTAATAAAAGCGAGTCCGGTCATTTGAGAATGTCCCGAAACCCGCCTTTTGTACTTTGTACAGGTTATTCAACACCGTCTTTTGCTTTACCCCAAACAGGAAAGCCAGAATCTTCTGAGCGTCTTCAACCATAAGCCAACCAGCCCCCGCCTGATCAATAATACGCAAGGCAAGGTAGTATCTGAGTTGGGATGTTTGCTTCCACAGACTTGCTGCGGATAGAAGCTCAGAAAATACTTTAATCATTCCGTAAGTATAGCACGAATTTTCAACTTGTCAACTATTTCGTTAATGCTTGACATTTACCAGCTTTATGTTACAATTCTAGCATAGTGTTTGTAAGGAGATACAACGTGAGACTGATAAAAGATTTGGGACTTGTGATTGAAAGGGACGCATTGGGCGATCAGAACGTGTGGACTTATGAAGGCTACATGATCGGATTGCCGGGCTTGGCTCTATTTATGGCGCTCAGGAAATACGCTGGATTACAAGAGTACGTCCAGAAGCACAGTGCCCCACGTTACACCGCTTTATATGACACGCGGCCCTATATGCCGGGGCATCCTGAGAATGGTTGGATTTAGTGGGAGGTTATAACTGCTTATGAAAACCCAACAAAATCAAAAGAAATCGGTTAAAATCACTTGCTTTTTAACCCAAAATATGCTATATTTAAGGAGTGCAAAATGAGAGTAATCAAAGTGACAAAAGAGTATTTTCAGACAGAAGACGAAAAGGTTTATTTCTTTGAGCCTTTGGAAAAAGAAATCTCTGTTGAAGATATGCAGAAGATCGTGGACGCAAACGAAAAATTAGTTAAGGAGTTGAAAGATGGGAAGAATAATTGTAGCAATTAGTGGAGGAAAAGCCTCTGCATGGTGTGCGCACTGGGCTTTGGAGAATTACCCAAAAGAAGATGTTATTTTGTATTTTAATGATACTAAATGGGAACATAAGGATTTATACCGTTTTTTGGATGAATTGGCTGTCCATTTTGATAAAGAGATTACGTTTGATTCAGATGGGAGAAGTCCTGAGTCTCTTTTTTATGACAATAGAGCAATTGCTAACAATCGTATGCCTTTTTGTTCACGCATTTTGAAAACCGAGCGGCTACAAAAGTTCTATAAAGATGGGGATACTTTGGTTTTTGGGATAGGCGCAGATGAACCACAAAGAGCAATCAGATTAGTGGGTGTATATCAAACAATAGCCGCAAAAACAAACAAATGGCCTCAATTACGATTCCCTTTGATGTCAGAAGATATGACATCTGAAAAAGTTGATGCTTGGTTAGCCTCTACTGGAATAGAGGAACCGTTGCTATATCGTCTTGGGTTTAAGCATAATAATTGCTCTGGCGGTTGTGTGCGTGCTGGGAAAAAGCATTGGAAAATGCTCTACGAAAAACTACCCGAGGTGTATGCAGATAGAGAGCGTGTTGAAAAAGAGATGCAAAGGTTTTTAGGGAAAAAGGTAACAATTTTCAAAGATGAGTCTTTAGAAGAATTTAGAGGTAGGATAGAGCGTGGTGAGTTGTCCGCTTATTATGACGACACTGATGACAAAGAAACAGAGTGTATTGGTAAGATCGGAAGAGCGTCGTGTAGGGAAAGAGTGTAGATCTCGGTGG
>CALBTS010000889.1 GCA_937968035.1 uncultured Methanomethylovorans sp. | reverse complement strand
CAAGTCACCCACCTGATGTTCAAACATCCCGATGGCCAGCATCGCATTGCTGTATCTGAATGGCTCTCTATGGGACCTGTTAATGGCACCCTTCACAAACATATCATGAAGTATTCGTGCTACCTCTTCAGCTTCATACGTAATCCTGAATTTTCTTTCAAGTCTTTTCCTTACCGTTTCCACGGAAGCATTTCCCAGGCTCAGGCAAAGAGCCACTTTTACCTCGATGGGTGTAAAAAGCAATTGCAGAATTCTTATTTCTACCCCTGAATCTGTTTTAGGATAACCAATGGGCAGCTTATCAAGATGTTCCTGTAACTGCCTGTAATATGTAGTTTCTGAATCCAAGGCCTAATTATACTAAATAAAGTATAAAAGGTAAAATAAAAAAGGACCTGAGTTGAGGTTTTGTGACAGAATTGACATTTATGCTGTTTGTCGGGAAGCGATAGTAAACCAGGTTTTATACTAGCCCACGATATTGACTGGTAAGATTACGAAATCCATAAATTTAAGGGCAGGACCTTTCAACCCAGTAATTTCTGCAGGTCTATGCTTCTGAGCTGGAACAGATATTTGTAAATTAGAGGATTCAATAATAGTGTATACTTTAGCTCTTAAAGGAAAACTATTCAATTGATCGGAGGGGTTCAGGGATCAGAAAACGACAGGCTATATTTATGGACACAGATGTTAAGAATCACATTCTGGGGAAAAACGACCATAGAAATAGTTGATATAAAAGCGATTGAAAAATATGACTGAAACAAATCGCCTCGAATATAAGCAAGAACTCAGCCCTGATGTTGATATCGAAAAGGAAGTTATAGCCTTTTTGAATTACCATGAAGGCGGGAATATATTTATCGGTATTGACAAAGAAGGTAATGTACCTGGAGTAAGCGATCTTGATGGAGATATGCTGAAACTGAAAGACAGAATAAAAAACAACATCTTGCCTTCTTGCATGGGACTATTTGATATTCAGGCTGAGAAGAAGGGAACTAAAGACATAATTAAAATCACTATTGCCAGTGGACCGGGAAAGCCTTATTACAAAAAGAAATATGGTCTGACTGAAAAGGGTTGTTACATACGGATAGGTACTGCAGCTGAACCAATGCCCCAGAAAATGATTGATGAGCTCTTCGCTAAACGTATACGAAACTCACTTGGCCGGATAGTATCAAATAAACAGGATCTCAAGTTTGAGCAACTCAGGATCTATTATGAATCATCTGGTCTGGCTCTGAATGAAAATTTTGCTTCTAACCTTGAATTGCTGACCAATACAGGAAAGTATAACTATGTAGCTTATTTACTGGCAGATAATAACTCCACATCCATTAAAGTAGCAAAATACAGCAGTAAAACGAGAGTTGATCTCAGAGAAAGCAACGAGTATGGTAATGGATGCCTGGTCCGGGCAGCCAAGCAGGTTATTGATAAAATTGAAATAGAAAATCCTACTACAACACAAATTACATCAAAAGAGAGGATTAATATAAGGCTATGGGATTCTGTTGCGCTCCGGGAGGCTATAGTAAATGCTTTTGTACATAATGATTTTACAAACGAAGTTCCTCCGAAATTTGAAATTTTCTCCGACAGGATTGAAATAACATCTGCTGGCGGGTTGCCGGAGGGATTAAACCAGGATGAGTTCTTTGGAGGTTTTTCAGTTCCACGGAATAAAGAACTTATGCGGGTTTTTAAAGATCTGGGAATGGTAGAGCAACTTGGATCCGGAGTACCAAGAATCCTTAACAGTTATGGGAAAGAATGTTTTGAGTTTTCAGATCACTTCCTGAGAATGACCTTTCCGGCACAAAAAGACTTTACCCCTCAGGTTACCCCTCAAGTTACCCCTCAAGTTACCCCTCAAGTTACCCCTCAAGTTGAGAACCTAATTTTAATTTTAGCTGGAGAAATGACAAGGCAGGAACTACAAGATTGTCTTAAACTCTCTGACAGAATGAACTTCCTCAAGAATTATCTTAAGCCTGCACTGGATGCTGGGATTGTTGAAATGACCATTCCTGAAAAGCCAAATAGTCGAAATCAACGATACAGACTGACAAAAGAAGGGAAGGAATTAAAAAGAAACCGCTGAGACATGGCAAGCAGATTTGATAAAAATTACACTGAAGAAGGATATCTGATGAAATATGAGAAACTGCCTC